>JAGGYZ010000063.1 GCA_021162285.1 Candidatus Fermentibacteraceae bacterium | reverse complement strand
TATGGCCTGTGTTTTTCAGGGCTGCAGCAGACACGGCATCAAAACTTGACCAGCTGGAGCAGCAGTCCCGTCTGGAAGCTGCACAGGCCGACCTTCTGTAGCAAATCAAGCCGTGATGTGAATAGGTCCAGAGCAGTGCTTTAACAACACCAGGAACAGTGTTATGTCTGAACATGCAGGGTAGAACAGGCCTGAAACTTCTTATGAAAAATTACCTTATCCTTGTTACAACCCTTGATATATCCTTGTAAATCACTGCGGCGAACAGCAGGAGCAGAAGCATAATTCCAATGTGCTGTGCAACCTGAACCACCTTTGCCGATGCAGGCTTCCGTCTTATCCCCTCGTAAAGGATGAACAGGAACTGTCCTCCATCGAGAATGGGTAGAGGAAGCAGGTTAAAACCCATTATGGCCAGTGAGAAGTATGCAATGGTTTCAAGAAATCTTGATAGACCGAACCCGGCCTGCTGCCCGAGTGTTTCTGCCACAAAGACAGGTCCTCCGGACATTCTGATCAGTTCTGCCGGTTTAACAGCCATCTGCACGAGACTGGTAAAGAAAGTTCCGGCACCGCCGAGGGCAGCCTTAATGCTTACGGTAAAAGCCCGGGCAAGCGGCAGTTTCATGGTCTCTGTTTCACCAAGAGCTGTTACACCGATTATGCTTCTTCCATCATAATCCATTGGCTCTATCCACGCAGTATCCACCACTGCGTTTCTTACAAAAACAGCTTCGAGGAATGAGCCATCAAATTGAGATACCTCATACTGCAGCTCAGAAAAATCAATAACCGGTACTGAATTAACAGAGATTATACTGTCTCCGGATCTGATACCTGCCTCGTAGGCAGGCATCCCTATGGTTGATTCAACGATGGTTGGCAACAGGGGAGTAAACCCGGGAACACTGTCCGGGGGCAGATCGAAGGGAATGGAAAGAGTCTCGGTACCACGCTGAACCAGAAATTCTCCACTGCCCTGCTGTTCCACAAGTTCGTAAAGAACCGTCCAGTTTTCCACTGGTGTTCCTGAAACTTTCAGTATTACATCACCTGTTTCAAGTCCCGCCATATGGACAGTTCCCACTGTGGTGGCAACCACAGGAACTTCAGTACCCACAACTCCCAGAACAACAAACATCAGGACTGCTGCAAGAACAAGGTTCATCGCCGGTCCTGCAAGAACAACAAGTGCCCGTTTCCACCACACTACTGAAGACGCGGTCTCAGTGCCTACACCCAGGTTAACCTTTACATAACCGCCAAGCGGTATGGATCCAATACAGTATTCAGTTTCGCCTGCCTGCTTTCGGAAAACGAAAGGGGGAAATCCTATGCTGAATCTCTCCACAGGAAGCCCTACAGCCTTCGACACCCAGAAGTGACCCAGCTCATGGAAAAAAACAATCATTCCCAGACCGACAACAACAGCTATTACAGAGAGCATAGACGATCTACCGCCTTTCGGGCACTTTTTCGTGCTGTGGAATCCGCCTGCATAATGTGATTAAAATCTATTACAGGCTCCGGCTTCGTAAGATTTGTTACCTCCTCAATAACCTCTGCAATCGCGCCAAATGGTATTTTCTTCTTCAAAAATGCCTCAACTGCAATCTCATCGGCAGCGTTGGCTGCAACTGTAGCTGTTCCCCCGGCGTCGGCTGCTCCGAGAACTGCATAGAATGCCGGATAACGATGTTTATCCATTGGGAGAAAAGAAATGTTACCCCAGTCGACAGGGCTCTCCGAAGCGACAGCATAGGCAGGAAGCTCAGGATAAAGCAGTGCCCAGGCAATGGGAACTTTCATATCCGGGAGACCGAGAAGTGCCTTCCAGGCCCCGTCGGCAGATTCTACCAGAGAATGAACAATACTGCTTCTATGGATAACAGCATCCACAGGTATACCCGGGAACAGAGCTCTGGCTTCAATAACCTCAAAAGCTTTGTTTACCATGCTCGCAGAATCCACAGTGATCCTCCCTCCCATTTCCCATGTGGGATGAGCAAGAACTGTTTCAGGGGAAGCATTGTATATGCGATGGAGAGGTGTGTCCCGAAGCGATCCGCCAGAAGCGGTAAGCACTATTCTTCTGACAGGTCTTGATTCTCCCTGAAGACACCTGAAAACAGTGCTGTGTTCGCTGTCCACAGGAATGACCAGACCATCTGACAGATGCTGCCTGAGCAGATCACTTCCTACAACGAGACTCTCTTTGTTGGCAAGTGCGAGAGGAATCTTTCTTTCCTGGGCCATAAGGCTGGCATGCAACCCTGCACTTCCAACAATAGCGTTCAATACCATGTCGGCACCATCCATTGCGCGGGCTAGTACATCGGTTTCACTACCTGAACCGGTGGCTGCAGAATAAGAAGGAGAGTACCTGGCAGCCTGCTGCTCAAGCCTGTCAACAGAAGAACTGCAGACGATGGAGTGAAGTAACAGCTCTCCGCTTCGCTCAATAACCTCAAGTGCCTGTCTGCCTACAGATCCCGTTGAGCCAAGAACGGCCACCCGCCTGCTCATTATGAGATTATTCCAAACAGATGCAGCAAAACCAAAGCAACAGGTGCTACAACAACAGCACTGTCAAATCTGTCAAGTATTCCTCCGTGGCCCAGCAGAATACTGCTGGAATCCTTAACTCCGGCATCTCTTTTCAGCGCGGATTCAAACAGATCTCCGTACACGCCGGCAACACCTCCGGCAAATCCGAGAACAAGCAGCGGAATAAAGGGAATTTCTGTGAAATATCCAGCTCCCAGAGCACCTGCAATTGACCCGGCAAGACCACCGAAAAGACCCTCCCATGATTTTTTTGGACTGACCCTGGGCATGAGTTTGTTTTTCCCCATGGAAACACCTACAAAGTAAGCTGCACTGTCCCCCACCCAGCAAATCGCTAGAACAACCAGAATTACCCACGGTCCCATGCTCAGGAACAATCGGCCCATAAGCCCGAAACCCATGGCGTAAAGAGAGGCAAGACCCGCAGTACCGGCTATGCGCCTTCTCGAGTGCACAGGGCCTGAACTGTGAAGAAGACTTACAGCAACTGCCGCACCGGGCAGGATGAGAGCCGGTATCTGCAGAACATGCTCCACTGCTATAAAGTATGTGCTTACTCCAGCAAAGAATGCCACAAGTACTCTGGAAAATTCGTTCAGCCCGTGGGGAACACACATTGCAGTGGATTCGTACCCTGCCAGCAGGGCAAGGGTGGAAAACAGAAATATTCCCCATACAACTGGAAGTTTGAAAAGAACAACAAGAAACAGAGCAATACCTGGAATGGCAATCAGCAGGCGCCCGGAAAGTTTAGGAAATACCATATTCTACTCCAGCCCCCCGAATCTTCTCTTTCTCGCTCTGAACTCCTCCAGAGAATTTCTAAGTTCTTCAGCATGAAAATCCGGCCACAGAACCGGGGTAAAAACAAACTCACTGTATGCAGACTGCCACAGAAGAAAGTTTGAAAGCCTCTGCTCACCGCTTGTTCTAATGATAACATCCGGATCAGGTATGTCCGGGTTGTACAAATTGTTTGATATTGTTTCCTCAGAGATATCGGAAGGACTGAGCTCACCAGAAACTACCTTTTCTGCAATAATGGTTACGGCATCGCGAATCTCTGCACGACCGCCATAACTGAGCGCTAGAACAAGATTGAGACCTGTATTGGCTGAAGTCCGCTGTATTGCCTTCTCCAGATCACCACGGGGACCGTCAGGAATATCGTAGAGACGTCCGGTGGTACGAAGCCTGACATTCTTGCGGTGAAGCTCATCTATGTTTCCCTTTATAAACCTGCTGAGCAGCTTCATAATAAAATTCACTTCCGCTCTCGGCCGCGACCAGTTCTCCGTTGAAAATGCGTAAAGAGTGAGGTACTTTATTCCGGCTTCTCCACAAACCTCAACAGCATCATGAATAGATTTTTCCGCTGCAGTGTGCCCCTTGATACGGGCAAGCCCCCGCTTGCGTGCCCACCTGCCGTTACCGTCCATAATGATGGCTATGTGTTTCAAAGCAGGTTCAGCTTCAGACCTCAAGAATGTCTTCTTCTTTAAGCTTGAGAAGCCTGTCTATCTCCTTTACTGCTTTATCCACCACGACCTGAACCTCAGTCAATGCTTTCTTTTCCTGGTCTTCTGTTATCTCACCGCTTTTCTTCGCCTTCTTCAGGGAATCATTTGTATCCCGACGGATATTCCTGATGGCGGTTTTCCCTACTTCAGCAAGCTTTTTTACATGTTTTATCAGGTCTTTACGACGCTGATCGCTGAGCTTTGGTATTGGGATTCTTATAACAGGACCGTCTATGTTTGCTCTGAGACCCAGATCACTTGCCTCTATCGCCTTTGCAATGGCAGATGCAGTGGAAGCATCCCAGGGTTGGATAACCAGAAGCCTTGGCTCAGGAGCACTGATACCTGCAACCTGCTTAAGGGGAAGTTTGTCTCCCCACACCTCAACACGAATGTTATCCAGAAGGGCAGGGCTGGCTTTGCCTGTTCTTACAACAGACATTTCTCTGGAAGTGTTGTGCGTAGTTTTCTCTGCGCGTTTCTCCAGATCAAGAAGTATTTCATCAAACATGATTATTCCCCCTTCACAACCGTACCCAGGCTGTGATCCCTGAGGATTTTCACAAAATTGTACGGATCTGTAATGTCGAACACAACTATTGGAAGAGAATTGTCTCTGGCAATTGCAACTGCTGCTGCATCCATTACCTGAAGATCTCTGTTCAGAACCTCTCTGTAGCTTAACTGGCTGAACCTCTGAGCGTCAGGATTCTTTTCAGGATCAGAATCGTAAACCCCGTCTACCCTGGTTCCCTTGTACAGAACAGCGCAGTCGGTTTGTGCAGCCCTTAAAGCAGCAGCTGTGTCTGTTGATAAAAGCGGGTTTCCCGTTCCGCCTGCGAAAAAAACAATGTTTCCTTCAGCGTAAAGAGCTTTTGCCCTGACTGGAGAAAACAACTCGACTCCGGCTTCCGGTACGGGAATAGCAGAAAGCACAGCAGCCCTGCCGCCGTGCTTTTCAACGGAATCTGATACTGCCAGGCAGTTCATCACTGTGGCAAGCATGCCTATGTAGTCCGCCCGGGTTCTGGTGAAAGCGGAAAGCTCTCTGCCCCTGGCAAAATTCCCTCCGCCGGTGACAACACCAAGCTGATACCCGGCAGAGGCAACTTCAACTAGAACTTCGGCTATTCTGAAGACGGTATCACGGTGAAATCCGCTTCCGGCAGAACCTGCCAGAACCTCACCGCTGAGCTTTAAGAGAACCCGGGGAGCTTTACCGGATCCGTCATTCATACTAACCGCCTATCTGAAAACGCGCAAATCTGTTAATAACTGTATTCTCTCCTATTTTTGCAACTATAGCCGACAGTGCATCTGCCACTTTGCCAGTTTCGGAGTCATGTATCCATTCCTGATCGAGAAGGCAGATCTCGCCATAGAATTTGTCCATTCTGCCTTCAACAATCTTGTGCTTAATATTCTCAGGCTTGTTGGATTCCGCAAGCTGTTTCAGAAGAAACTGTTTCTCTTCTTCAACCTTATCAGCAGGTACTTCATCACGCGATACATATTCCGGTGCTGCTGCTGCAATGTGCATTGCCACAAGTTTACAGAAGTTCCTGAAATCGTCTGTAAGGGCAACAAAGTCTGTCTCGCAGTTAATTTCAACAAGAACACCGAGTTTACCTGGTCCGTGGATATAAGAAAACACAAGACCCTCATTGGCCTGTCTGGATGCTCTCTTGGCGGCGACTTTAACACCCTGTTCCCTCAGAAACTTGAGAGCAGCCTCGATATCACCATCCGCCTTGTCAAGCGCTTTCTTGCACTCCATCATTCCGGCACCGGATATTTTTCTCAGTTCTTTTACTGACTTTGCGTCAACGGCCATATCTATGCCTCCTCGCTCTTGGCAGCCTTTACCTCGGGTTCTTCTTTGGCCGGAGCTTTTGCTTTCACTGGAGCTTTTGCTTTCACTGGAGCTTTTGCTTTCACTGGAGTCTCCGCTTTCACCGGAGCTTTTGCTTTCACCGGAGCTTTTGCTTTCGCTGGAGTCTCCGCTTTCACCGGAGCTTGTGCTTTCACCGGAGCTTTTGCTTTCGCTGGAGTCTCCGCTTTCACCGGAGCTTGTGCTTTCACCGGAGTCTTTGGTTTCACTGGAGCAGTTCTTTTTTCGGTTCTCATCTTATCCTGCGGTACAGGCGGTTCAACATCGCGGCGCTTTCTGCCTTCGGCTCCAAGCAGAGCAGCGTCGGCAAGAGCTCCAATAATCAGATCGATGGACTTGATCGCGTCATCGTTTGCAGGAATTGGATAGTCTACCTCAGTGGGATCGCAGTTGGTATCGACCATAGCGATACACGGGATGTTGAGTTTCTTCGCCTCTTTAACAGCGATGGATTCTTTCTTGATATCCACAACTATCACAGCACCCGGGATACCCTTCATGTGCCTTATGCCCATGAGGTACTTGTTGATTCTCTCCATTTCACGAGTCTTCTGGAGAATTTCACGCTTTTTAAAGCCCTGCGGCCAACCCTTTTTCTCCATATTTTCAAGTTCCTGAAGACGGAGAATACTTTTGTAGATCGTGTTGTAATTGGTAAGAGTTCCGCCCAGCCAGCGTTCAGTCATAAAGAACATTCCCGACCGCTCGGCATGCTCCCGAACACTTTCTCTTCCCTGCTTTTTCGTAGCAACGAAAAGAACATCCTTGCCTCCTGCAACAATTTTACTAACAAGGTTGATTGCGTCTTCAAGGTTTTTCTGGGTTTTCTTCAAATCGATGATATGGATACCGTTTCTTGCCATGAAGATGTAATTCTTCATGCGTGGGTTCCATCTCTTCTCCTGGTGACCGAAGTGTACACCGGCCTCCAGCAGGTCCTGAATTGAGGGGATCTGCATTTAGATTATCCTTTCGGTTCTGCCTCCGATGGAAGCGGGCACCATCCCTTTGGGACACCGGGTACCCGCCACATACCATCGTGTGTGTTTTTGTACGGTCTAACGTTTGGAGAACTGGAAGCGTTTCCTCGCCTTAGGCTGTCCGTACTTCTTTCTTTCAACAACTCTCGGATCACGGCGAAGCATTCCTGCAGCCTTCAGCGGGTGCCTGAACTCCGGGTTGACTTCAACAAGGGCTCTTGCAAGCCCCATTCTCACAGCACCGGCCTGACCGGTAATGCCTCCACCTTTTACATTAACAACAAGATCATAAGAAGCTGCAACTTTAACTGTTTCCAGCGGTTCAAGGGCATGATCTTTCTGTCTGTTCACACTGAAATAAACACCAGGCGCCTTGTGATTAATAACAACTTTTCCAGAACCAGGTCTGAGGTAGCACCTGGCTGTGGAAGACTTTCTTCTGCCAATTCCTGTGTACTGTTCCATTATGCTCCCTGATTACTTGATCTCAAGTACCCTGGGCTGCTGTGCAGCATGGGTATGCTCGGGACCGGAAAATATCTTCAACTTCTTCAGTTGAGCGCTGCTGAGCCTGTTCTTGGGAAGCATTCCCTTAACGGCGTGTGTAAGCACTCTCTCCGGGTGATTATTCATCATGTCGCGCATGGACGTAGCTCTCTGACCGCCAGAATAACCTGTGTGGCGGAAATAGATCTTCTGATCAAGTTTGCGCCCTGTAATACGCATCTTTTCCACATTAACAACCACGACAAAGTCGCCGGTGTCAATATTCGGTGTATACACCGGTTTGTTCTTGCCCTGCAGTATCATGGCAAGCTTGGCCGAGAGTCTTCCGAGGGTCTGGTCAGTGGCATCAACCAACCACCAGTCTCTTATGATTTCACCGGCTTTAGCAGAGTAGGTTTTCACTATCTAAGCCTCCGAAAAGGGATTGGGTTCTTTATTATATCTTACCTTACTGTCAGCAATCAGGAGCTCCGGCTTCCGCCGGGTGTATCTCAGCCCTGCCCTCGGACACACGGATGCCAAGGGGTCTCAAATCTGCTTTATTCTCTGCTGTAAGTCAAGTGCCGTAATGAGCTGCTTTAAATTATCCACAGTACAGACAGAGCATCTGCCCCGGGATAGTATACTCCAGCCTTTTTCGTTGTACACAGCAGCCGATACCACGAGATGATAACCCCTGGAACGCACAGCAGCACTCTTCCCCACCAGGGCATGCGCCCTGAGTACCGGAGGAATTCTGTTCTGGAAGCCCTGAGGCAGCACTGCAATGCTCCCTTTTACAAATGGTATAAAAAGATTTATTCCGGGAAATACCTCACACCGCAGCGGTCGGCTGAAACCCATATCTCGCAGGATGTTCCATGTGTGCGTGTAAATGTATCTTCCCCTTTTGCCCTGAAGATCCTGCCCTCTCATAGCCGCACTTTTCCCGGGCAAATCCGGCAGTATATTCAATGCCTCCATCATGTCTGATGGGAGCTGTGATACATCACTGGTCGGGGACTCACCCAGCAGTCGGGCTCCAAGCTCAGTCCAGAAAAGACGGTTGTTGCGGCTTTTCAAAGAGCCTCCTTCAGTACACGGTGAATTGTTTCACCGGAGAACCCTCTGCGGGAAAGCCAGGCCAGTGCCCGTCTTCTGGCTGTTTCACGGTTCTCAAGATGCCCGTACTTCTTTGAAACCTGTCGAACAAGATCCTGTATGTTGTCTGTTTCAGAAATGGGAGCAAGAGCTGTTTCAACTGCCGCCTCCGGGACACCCCTTCTTGCAAGTTCCATCTTCAGCCCTGCCAGACCCATGGTTCGCGAGGCTATAAACATGGTACAGAAGCGGTTGTCATCCACAAAACCATACTCTTCCGCCCAGGCTACCGTGCTGTCAGCCACCGTACCGGAGTAACTAAGAGAAAGAACCTTTTTCCTTAACTGCCCGGATGATCGTTCGGAATGCGCGAGAAAAAGTTGAACATCATCTCTGGCACAGCTGTTCTGCAGGTCGGAAAGCATCTCTGGATCAACTGTGGAGCCCTTTTCCGGTGAACCGGAGGCAGGTACTATGTAAATGCCTGAAGGCATTGTAACGCACACCCTGCCCCTTCTGATCTTCTTTACTTCAGTAACGGTTTCTATTTCCGGGCCTCTTTCGAACTTTTTTCAGTGCCCTCGGTAGTTTGCTCATCCGGAACAAGCCCGTAGGCTATTCTCAGTTCAGCTTCAAGACTGTCTGCAGCTTCGGGATTGGCGGCAAGGTATTTTCTGGCATTTTCTCTTCCCTGGCCGATCTGGGTGCCTTTTAGAGAGTACCAGGTTCCACGCCTGGAAACAATTTCTTTTTCCAGGCCCAGATCTATCAGCTCGCCGGTCCTGGAAATACCATGACCGTGCATAATGTCAAATTCACACTTTTTGAACGGCGGAGCTATTTTGTTCTTCACAACTTTTACCCTTGTTCTGCTTCCAACCACTTCGTCTCCATCTTTGATAGAGGCAACCCGGCGTACATCAAGCCTCAAACTTGAATAGAATTTCAGGGCTCTTCCACCCGTCGTTGTTTCAGGGTTACCAAACATCACACCTATCTTCATTCTGATCTGGTTGATGAAGATCACAGAGCAGTTGGACCTGGAAACCGCACCGGTGAGTTTTCTCAAAGCCTGACTCATGAGACGAGCCTGGAGACCAACATGACTGTCTCCCATTTCACCTTCAATCTCTGCGCGGGGAACAAGTGCTGCAACCGAATCGATAACTATGGCAGCGACAGCATTGGAACGCACAAGAGTTTCTGTTATTTCAAGTGCCTGTTCACCGTTGCCGGGCTGAGAGACCATGAGGTTATCGATGTTCAAACCCAGTTTTTCGGCGTAGGTGGGGTCGAGAGCATGCTCGGCATCAATAAATGCAACCTCCCCACCGGCTTTCTGGGCGCTGGCAAGCATGTGCAGTGCAAGGGTTGTTTTTCCGCTGCTCTCGGGGCCGAATATCTCAATGACCCTTCCCCTGGGAACTCCTCCGATACCCAGCGCGATATCCAGAGAGAGCGAACCTGTGGGAAAGAATTCTACCTGCATTTCGGGAGCATCTCCAAGTTTCATGATTGCCCCCTGCCCGAATTTTTTCTGAATCTGCATGAAGGCTGCGTCTAAAGCCTTTCTTCTGCCTGCTTCACTGCCTTTTCTGTCTGCCATGGCAACACCTTTCAGCAAATAGTCTGATGTGACCCTGATGAGGGGACCTTCTCCTGCCATCGAATTCAATATAGTAAACATATGTTTCCCTAACAAGACCCTGTTCACACGCGGAATATACAGCGGAAACGAAGTGCATTACGAAACGCTGTAGAGGATTGAATAAACGGGTCCATCGGATGTAAGTTCGCTTTCAATCAAGCTGACCGCCTGCGCAGCTCCACCTATGGATGTATCAAGATTCAGCCGGGGACACTGCACACCAGGATTTACTCTTGCGATGGTTACATGGGGAATGAATTTCCTGGTCTCCCCTGTTTTACCGTAGCCGTCGGGGATGTGTTCAAGGCGGCGGGCCATGGTAAACAAACTGCTGGAGAACTTTCCGGACAGCCAGATCACAAACGGAGGTTCTCCAAAGTTTCCGGTTTCTGACAGGGTGTATTCAACTGGAAGCAGCTCCTCCAGGGCAAGCGTCTTCATCTGAAAGATCACATCATCCGGGTTGCTGTTTCCAAGGAATCTCAGTGTAATGTGGAGTTGATTCTCCGAAGTCCACCTCAACACAGGAAACATGTCAGCCATGGGTTTACGCCACTCTTGTATCGCCTGCGTGGTATCCTGTGACAGTTCGAGAGCTACAAACAATCTCACGGGAGTAATTCGAAAAGGGTTCCCAGTGCTCTGGCAGCTGCTCCCTCCCTGACAGATTCTCTGTTTCCGCCAAGATGCCAGACGAATGCACTTTCGGTGTCACCGCAACAAAGAGCAGTCCACACTGTGCCAACAGGCTTCTGATCTGTACCGCCTGCGGGACCGGCAATACCCGTTACAGACACGGAACAGTGGGCTCCTGTTACCCTTCTAACGCCTCTTGCCATTTCCAGAGCAGTCTGTTTGCTTACTGCTCCATGATTCTCCAGAGTTTGCTCCTGAACACCGAGTAACCTGGTTTTCAGCTTATCGGAATAGGTAATAACCCCGCCTGAATACCACCCGGATGCACCTGGAATCGCTGTGATACCACTGCCTATACCCCCTCCGGTACAGGATTCAGCAGTTGCAAGAACGAATCCGGACTTCATCAGTTTACTGCCAAGAGCCTCTTCAAGTGTTTCATCCCGGACGGTGGAGTAAACTCTGCTGCCAAGTTTTTTAATAACATCTCTACAGAAACCGTCTGCACCGGAACCGCTTACCTTTACATCAACTCTTCCAGGTGAGGGAAGGAATGCAGGAACTACACCGTGCTTCCCGGCCAGATCAGAGAGAGAATCGAACAGATTGTTCTCTTTCAGCCCCCATGTTCTGACAAACCTTATCAGTTCTGCTTTGCGGGGCACAATTCCCGCCTCAGCAAGGCACAGGGGCAGAAGAGCTGAAGATTCCGAGGGAACTCCCGGAATACAGATGACAACTCCGTTTCCAACTGGAAGCACCAGCCCTGGAGCTATCCCTGCGGGGTTCAGTACAGGAATGGCTCCGCGGGGTATATCGGCCTGCTTCAGTGCTGAAACAGGCAGAACCGAACTGTACAGATGCTGCTGTTTTCTAACCATTTCCTCAGCAACCGGTGATCTGGAGACGGGAAGACCAAAAGCTTCTGCAACGGCCGAAACAGTTATATCGTCATCGGTGGGGCCCAGTCCCCCTGTAACAACAACAACCCTGCCGTCTCCCACGGCATCCTTCACTGCAGCAGCTATTTCACTGCGCACATCTCGAACAACTTCTGCATGAACAACAGGGAAACCCTTTTCTGCAAGCAGACCGGAGAAGCGGTACAGGTTTACATCTCTGGTTCTCCCGCTTAAGAGCTCATCTCCAACCAGTATCAGTACTGCTTCAGAGAGCATTAAAGACCTGCCAGGTGTGCAGCAAACATCACTGCAGCTGCCATGATCCCTGCAGCAACATCATCAAGTAGAATTCCAATTCCATTTTTCATTTCGTCAAGCCTGTTCACCGGCCATGGTTTTGCAATATCAAATATTCGGAACAGAATGAATGCGGTAGCAATACCCTTTAGGCCCCATGACGGAGGCGACGCAAGACAGGCAATCCATGTCCCTGCCACCTCATCTATTGTAACAATTGAAGGGTCTTCCCCCCACAGCTTTCTGCCGGCCTCGCATCCGATCCATCCAAGCAGAAGAACAAACGGTAAAAGAGCCAGTGTACTGACGGGCGAGTAGTAGAAAGCCACAGCCGCTACGAGGCTGCCAACCGTTCCGGGGCCAAGAGGGAAAAACCCTGTTCCAAGGGTTGTTGCAACTGCTCCTCCGGAAAAACGCACAAACCGCAGGCGCCAGAGCTTTGTTACTGTGTTCACATTCCCAGCCTCTGCAGAATGTTTCTGTTTCTCCAGAAATAATGAAGCGCCGAAACAACTGTAAGCACCAGAGCAGCCCACATGGCTGTCTCTCCAATGATAGATGCCGCACGGGGTATAGCATCAAGTTTGAGTACAGACAGAAGCATGTAGTATGAAACTGAAAACATCTGCACGGCGGCTTTCCATTTTCCCATACCTGACGGCATGATAAGAACTCCTGCATACGCTGCAATGGATCTAAGACCGGAAACAAGCAGCTCCCTGCCCACAACTATGTAAACTGTCCACTGGGGAACCAGGCCCAGTTCAGAAAGACCTATCCAGGCCAGACACACAAGAAGTTTGTCTGCAAGTGGATCCAGAAACTTTCCCAGATTTGAAATCCAACCGTACTTTCTGGCAAGATAACCGTCGACCATATCTGTGAGTGCTGCAGTTACGAACACGATCAAAGCTGCCCACCTTGCTTCGGATGTTCCCATCTGAAGCAGAATCATTACCACAGGAGCCATAACAATTCTTGCTATGGTCAGTCTGTTGGGCCAGTTCAGAGCCATCAATACCCGCGGCGGCCTTTGAGAGCCTGGGAAAGAGTGAGAGAATCGGCAAATTCAACAAGAGCTCCTGGCGGCAGACCTCTTGCAAGCTGTGTTACCTTGATATTCTTCGATTCAAGCTGATTGGCAATGTAAGCACAGGTTGCTTCACCTTCTGTGGTGGAATCAAGAGCCAGAATAACCTCTGTGGCATCTATGCTTGTTGCTCTCTCCACCAGAAGGGGTATTCCAAGGTCGGAAGGCCCTGTACCGTCAAGGGGAGCAAGACTTCCATGAAGAACAAAGTAGTACCCGCGATAAAGCCCTGTGTCCTCCATAGACCTCTGATCCGCAGGTGTGTGAACAACACATATCGTGTTCTGGCGGGACCTGTCGAGACAGGTTTCACAAACTTCCCCGTCAGTAAGATTCCGGCACAACACACATTCCCTGACACCTGCTGCCGTTTCTGCAAGAACAGTTGAAAGATCTGATGCAAGCTGTCTGTTGTCCACCAGGGCAAAGGCCAGTCTGAGAGCAGTCTTCTTTCCTATACCTGGAAGCCTGCCCAGGGCAAGAGCAAGAGAGTCTACAACCGACTCTTTCACATCAACCCTCCCAGCCCGCCTGGAACTCCAAGCCTGCCCATTTTCTTTTCCGCTACAGTTTTGCTTTTTTCAACGGCATCATTAACAGCTGCCAGTATCATATCCTCAAGCATCTCCACATCTTCCGAGTCTACCACTTCAGGTGAGATTTTTATTCCAACAACATCGGACTGTCCGGTAACCGTAACCTTAACCATCCCGCCGCCGGATGAACCTTCTACTCGCTCCTGAGCCAGTTCCTCCTGGGCTTTCATCATATCCTGCTGCATTTTCTGGGCCTGAGCCATCATTTTCTTCATCTGGCGGTTCATTTTTTCACCTGTTCCTACCTGTTTTCAGGGATCATATCAAACAGACCGGAGATCTTTCTCACGTAAGAATTTTCCCTCTCTTTTTCATTATCACCGGGCGCATCGTCCACTGCGTCATTCTTCCCGTTTACAGACGGTTCTGCAACGACGGGCATCTCCACTGGTGTTTCATCGTCATCTGTGCTCTTTCTTTTGTCAGGTACTTCAGTTACGGAAGAACTGTTACTGTTTTCCTTTAAACTATCCACTGCAGCAACAGCAACCTTTTCGGTCACAGGAGGCAGACTTTCAATTCCAAATGCTATACCAAGTTTGGACGCTGTTATCAAAGCCGCTTCAAGTGAGATTCTGGGAGAAGCTCCGGACCTGATTTGACCGGATGCACCGGCAACAAGCCTTAGTACATTCAGTACATGTACATCGGAAACGCCAGCAACCGTCTGATGCAGAAGGGCAATCTCACTGTCTGAAAGGTCAGTTATTCCCTTTTCTGCCCCGGCAGCCGAAAGAAGAAGATTTCTTAAAAAACCAACCAGTGCAGCAATGAGTTCCTCTGTACTGTATCCGCGAACAAGTGCGTCTTGAATAAGGTCGAGCGCAACTGAGCCGCGGGAATGAAGAACAGCACTGGAAATTTCAGCCAGCAGATCCGCCTCGACCAGACCAAGCAGCCTGGAAACCGCTTCTCCTTTGATCTCTCTGCCTGAGAAACTCACAAGCTGATCCATGATGGAAAGAGCATCTCTCATGCTTCCTCCCGATGCCCTGCACACGAGGCTGAGGGCATCTGAATCGATTGATATTTTCTCTTTTCCCGCTTCTTCTCTGATGTATTCAGCCATGACTGAAGAAGGTATTCTTCTGAAATCGAATCTCTGACAGCGGCTGAGAATTGTGGCGGGAACCTTTCTTGGCTCCGTTGTTGCAAAGATAAATATTACTTTGTCAGGCGGTTCCTCCAGTATCTTCAGAAGAGCGTTAAACGCCTCTCTGGTAAGCATATGTACTTCATCAATTATGTAAATTTTGTATCCGCCCTCAGCGGCGGCATATCTAGCTTTTTCCCGCAGGTCTCTTATCTCATCTATACCTCTGTTGCTTGCTCCATCTATTTCAAGCACATCAAGATGGCTGCCTGCTGCTATTCTTCTGCAGGCTTCACACTGCATACAGGGATCCGGTGTTGGTCCGTTGATGCAGTTCAGAGCTTTTGCCAGAATTCTGGCAGTTGTAGTTTTTCCTACACCCCTGGGGCCGGTAAACAGATAGGCATGTCCCAGACGCTCTTTTTCGATGGCATTGCGAAGAGTTTTCGTTACATGCTCCTGAGCAATAACCTCGCTGAAAGTCTGCGGTCTCCATTTCCGCGCGAACACAAGATAACTCAATCTGTCCTCCTGTCTGCAGCTGAAGGTCGCTTTTCGTGCCGGTCACTCAACCTGGATTGACGAACTCTGCAAAGTGAATCAAACAAAGGCACAAACAAAATGATCCGCATCACCCGCAGCATTCCGTTTACGGCTGCTGCCTTCCGGCCCTGACCGGGTTCGCGGGGCTGCGCCGCGCGGGTTCTGCCTGCTAAACCAGTGTTTGAAGAGCACCTCATAGAACAAAGCCGCGCCAGGTGTTCGACCCCGCTGTAGCGGATTGCGAGTACAGGGCACCGCTGGCTCCCCATCTAGAGTGACCGGCACGCAAAGATAGGCAAAAACAGGTTTTTTTTCAAGTCTCTTGAACAGAACACATCGCAACTTGCTGATACAAAGAAATCATACAGCAAAAACAAAAGATGGATACAGGTTGTAATCAGAGAACAATAACGAGCCTGTAGCAACGAGGATTTCTCAAAGACGGAAGCCCGGGAAGAGAATCGCCCATAAAGCCACCTGCTTCTCCTGCACGATCAGATCGGTTACCATTAACAAAAACCGGGTAATTTCTTATCCATTCTGCACCACCGGCAACGCTGCTTGTTGTCTCCACAACCACAACAGTACCCTCTGCAAGTTCACTGGAAAGCGAAGACAGCCATCTGGCAGATTCAACCACACCATTCTCCCTTACCGTAACAATGCGGTCCACTTCCACTATTTCAAGTCCAGGATAAGATGAGCTGATTACCTGAGCCAGAACACAGGAGGCAGTGTCTCCGCTTACAGCGTAGATACCGGGAGTAAAATTCTCCCACTGCAGATCGGGTTCTGCATTCAGACTGACAGCAAAAGTATCCGGATTCAAAAGAGGAACCACTCCTCCTACCTGCACAAGTTGCAGAGGCAGTTCGGAAGTTATGTCTGGAACAACTTCGCTGTCGGGTGTTTCAACTGTAAGACTGTCTGCTATCATTGCAAACATTCCGGACGAACCGGTGCTGTCAGCAAGCTGTGAAGAATTTTCCATAATGGGCTGTACAATCTGTTCTTCCGAATCCGGATAGAACAGATCGATCTTTTCCTCTTCACCTGACCCGGAAGAGAATGGGCTGGCAAAAACGAGAAACCCTATCAAACCTATAACAGCAGCCACAAAGGACCACGACTTCCATGGCACAGAGCTTCCGCTTCCGCTCTTCACGCCGGAAACAGCCCCTAAGGCGCCACCCTGCCTCCTGTATGCAAGTTTCAAATCCCTGGAGAGAGAGGAAAGCCACCCAGCGAGAGTTTTCTTTATTGCCCTTGTGTGTACAGCAACTGCACTGCTTTCGAACTGAAACCAGCCACCAGCTGTAAGAACAAGGTACGTGGTATCCCGCCTGATCCGGGAATGGCCGCAGACAGGTTTACCCGGGAAAGAGCTTCCCAGCCACCACTTCAGTTCTTTCGCTTTTTTACTGTAATCTGTGTGGTCAGAAGACATTTTCATCTCAGCAGCACTGGATTGATCGTGAACAAGACATTCAATACCGTCAGAATCTATTCTGTAAATTCTGCAGTTACCTGCAGAAGCATACCAGATATGGGTTCCACTGAAAGCAATTGCTGCAACGCTGCACCCGGAAAGTTTTTTGTCTATTATGCTTTCTGCCGCCTCATTAAGAGAGTCAATCAGCGCATCTTCCACACCGAAAGCAACACCTTCGGCGAAAACATCCCTTACTGTTTCGACTGCAATTGAAGCTGAAGAATCGTCTTCCGAAACGCGGTTTTCCGCCACAACAACCACACCGGCATAAGGGTAATCACCTCTGAACCCGTCGGCAGCCATATCCCGTTGAATACGGCTTCGACCATTCTGAAGCTGCCATGCAACACTGCACCCGGTACCTGGCTGATCACTTAACTGGCGTTTCATTAACTACACCGTTTCATAAATTTCTGGTGGAGATGAGCGGGATCGAACCGCCGGCCTCTGCCTTGCGAAGGCAGCGCTCTTCCAACTGAGCTACATCCCCACATGAGCCCCGATAATAGAACATTTGCCACTGTCTGCGTAAAACCTTACCCGGTGATTATCAGCATTCCCTCTCCTGATACAGAAAGGAATTCCGAGCCATTCACTTTAAATGCAACACCGGGATCCGAAGCAACTATGCTTCCCCCTCTGACTTTCAGACCCGGCGACGCTGAGAGCTTCTTGATTCTTCCGGAAACAAACATAAGGATGTTGTCTCCTTTTCCGCGAAGCCTGCACAAAGATGGCACAGATCCAATACCGCATGTCTCCCGCGTCAGTCCGACGGGTCTCACTGCAACCCTGTCTATACGGACGGTCATACCCTCAGTATACTGAACAACAACAGGAGTAAGATTTCCCTGCCCCATCCAGGCCAGACCACTTCCGGTAAGAACTTCACCATCAAGGGTAAGTGAACCATCCATTGCCACCAGAAGACCTCTGATCACCCGCACACTGCCCGTCTCAAGTTTCAACACGCACAGCGCGCTGTCATTCCCTGGAAGAAGAGTGTAACCGGCTGCCTCGTCATCTGCTGCAGACTCTTCAACAGGTTCAGTTTCCGGACTTTCTTCCAGCTTTTCTTCTGACTTTTCTATTGATTTTTCTTGAGTTTCATCAAGTTTTTCTTCATGCTCTTCTTCCCGGCTTTCAGGAACAACAGGCACCTCAACTACAATCTCTGCCGGCGGTTCTTCGGTTTTCTCGTCGGCGGGAATTTCCGGGGTTTCCGTTTCTTTTTCTTCTACTGCTGTCATGTCCGGTTTGTCGGTCTCCCTGACCTCTTCAACAGCCCCTCCACCAAACATGGCATTGAGATCGGCAGCTTCACCGGCTGTTCCGGAAGGCGCTTGTGTCTCAGCAGGAACAGCCTCGTCAGTGCTTTCGCTCTGAACTTCCTGTTCCACTGTTTCCTCGGCAACAGTACCTTCGCTCTGTGAAGCCTCTTCATCCTCTTCTTCATGTAAGGCTTCTTCTTCCTGATTCTGTTCGATTGCCTGAGCCGCTGCTTCATCGGCAGGCGGCTGTTCCACCTGGCTTTCTCCGCCGAATATGGCGCCAAGATCAGCCGCTGAATCAGGTAATTCGGCTTCTTCCCGGACTGACTGTTCTGCCTCTCCCTTGTCGAACACAGAGTCAAGGTTTACCTCTGCAGCATCCCCTGCAGGTTCACCCCCGCCAAACATGGCTCCCATATCAGCTGGCTGTTCATCAACTGCAGGTGCAGCTGTTTCAGCCTTGTTTTCTTGTTCAGCTTCCTGAGCTTTCTCTTCAAACACAGCCGGTGGCTGTTCTGAAACAGTTTCCTCTGGCTGCTCACCTCCGCCGAATATGGCATCAAGGTTGGCAGAGGAATCAGGAGGCGGCTGTTCATCAACTGCAGGTGCAGCTGTTTCAGCCTTGTTTTCTTGTTCAGCTTCCTGAGCCTGCTCTTCAAACACAGCCGGTGGCTGTTCTGAAACAGCTTCCTCTGGCTGCTCGCCGCCGCCGAATATGGCATCAAGGCTGGCAGAGGAATCAGGAGGTGACTGTTCATCAACTGCAGGCGGAGCTGTTTCCCGTGCTTCTGTTTCTGAAGATGCCCCTCCGAACACGGAGTTCAGGTCAACAAGAGGTGGAACTGCTGACTCTTCTTCAACAGCCGCAGACTCCTGTGAAGGTCCACCTGTACCAAAAATATCCTCAACACTCACTGATGTATCCAGAGATGGCTTGTGTTCTGAAGTCTGTTCCGCTGTTTCTCCGCTGCCGAACACTGAATTCAGGTCTACTCCCGGTACGTCTGGCACAGGAGCTTCTTCGGTTTCAGTGTGCCTGTTCGGGTCAGAGGAAGAACCTGTTCCAAACATTGCTCCGAGATCGGGCGCTTCTGTAACGGGGTCACCGGCAGTGTCGCTGCTAAATACACCGGAAAGCGGATTCTCCCCGACCGGTGTAGCTTCATTCTGCTGTGATCCTCCGAAAATTGAGGCAAAGTCAACTGCCGGTTTTTCCTGCTTTTTCTGCTCGTCGTGGTTCATTCCTATTGAGTCAAGAAGGTCATCCACGCCGGGAACATCCTTCTTCTCTCCCATTCCTATGGTGTTCAGCAGCTCATCAATACCTTCGGAGGAGTCCTGAGCAAAAACCTCATCACCTTCGGTGGAATCCGCAAACACCTGCTGACCCTCGCTGAGGGTGCTCTTTGCTTCAGCAGGTGAAGACATTTCAGAGATCTTCTCCAGACGGGAGATGGAGACCCTGGCACCATGGTGATCAGGATTCATGTCGAGAACAACCTGAAAGTTGTCTCTAGCCAGCTCATACTCACCTGTTTCCTCAAGAACCTGTCCAAGCCTGAAATGGGTAAAAACATTGTCTACCTCAAGAGTGGCAAGGGCCTCCAGCTGAACTTTTGCTTCGTCCCACAGGGCGAGCTGCATACACGCGTCTGCAAGAAGACTTCTGGCACGGGATCTGGTTCCGATCAAACTGGTTGCTTTTAGAAGAACCTCTCGGGCCTGCTCCGCCAGTCCACGGGCAAGGTAACCTTCCGCATCTCTGCATAATGCATCGTAAGTATCGCTTGGCAAAGCACCGGCCATAAGAAGCACCCCCAGTTATGTATTTATTTACATTCAGTTCAACAGTGTAATCACTTTTTACACACAGAGCCGCAACCGAGCGAGGGTACTGGGAAGGAGCGGACCACCCTCTATTCGGAGCCCTTCACCTTCCAGCCATGGCGGAGAGGGAGGGATTCGAACCCTCGGTAACGCATGACGCCACACACGGTTTCCAACCGTGCTCCTTCGACCAACTCGGACACCTCTCCACTCAAAAACCGGGTTCAATTTATAGGAACATACCCTTGAATTGTCAACACGGTTTTCAGGCGGGACAGCTACAAAACAGAACTGTTCACCGCGTTGCTTATTTCATGAAACGGATATATCTTACTGCATTCCCCGAGCGTCGAATGCAATTTCTGAAAGGAAAAAAGATGAAGGTTGCCTTTTTTATGCTGGTACTGCTGGCATCACTGTCGATAGCTGCAGAGAGAGTTGTTCTGTTTGAAGACTTTACAAACTGCGGGTGCGGACCCTGCTGGCAATATGAAGCCCAGTTAAATAGCTTTATAAACGCAAATCTGCCTTCCGGCAGGCTGTGTGTCGTCAGACCACATGTGAACTGGCCAACTGCAAGTGACCCTATCTACCTTGCCAACCCTACAGAACAAACCGTTCGCAAGGCGCAGTACGGTATCAGCGGCGTACCGTACTACAAAATAGACGGTATAATCAATGCTAATGTCGCAACTTTTCAGAGTGCTTACAACCAGCGTCTGGCAGTTCCTGCAATCATCGCAATTGATGTGGCGAGGAACGGTGACGCTGTCTCCGGAACCCTGAGTTTCAGGATCATTGCTGAAGAAGACCCGCAGTGGACAGTCCCCATGATGCTGTGGCCTATAATAGTTGAAGACAACATTCCAGGAGTGGGACTCTGGAGCGGCTCCACATTTGAGCAGGCCTTCCGTGATAACGTGCTGGGTTACTATGGAGAAGAGCTTGTTTTTGAAGGACCCTACCCCGATACCATCTTTACAAGCGCTGATTACACAATTGCTTCGACCTGGGATGTAAATGAACTGCATCTTGCCACATTTGTTCAGTGTGCTTATCAGGCACAACAGCACGAAGTTGAAAACTGTAACTGGGCTGATTTCCTCGATATTGAAACAGGAATAGGCGACGCAGGCTGGGAAGATAGAGACGATCTTGTTCTCTCTGTGGGACCCAATCCCTCAACCGGCAGTTTCAGCGTTACCGCTGCTGTACCGGGAAACATGAACGGAACAGTTGAAGTGTTTAACATCGCAGGAAGACTTGTTTCATCCGGCTCCATCAATGAGATGCAGAGCATCACCGTTGATGAATCAGGTATTTACCTGGTAAGGCTGTCCACCGCCGACGGTATGAGTGTTACAGAATCTGTAGCAGTTATCAGATAAGCTTAAACCTGTACGAGGTTATTTACGGGGGCGCTGAGGCGCCTCCGTTATTTTAAGGAAGGAAGCTTCTGAGCCTTTCGAGAAATCGGGAAACAGGAAGCCCCATTACATTGAAGTAACAGCCTTCCACCTTTTCAACCAGAACACACCCAATACCCTGAATACCGTACGCTCCTGCTTTGTCCATGGGCTCTCCCGTGGTAATGTATGCCTTTATCTCCGATTCAGAAAGCTCTCTGAACTTAACCCTGGTGGATTCGGAAAAGGCAAAGGCGATTTCCCTGCTGTGCCACGCAAGTGCCACTCCTCCGTAAACTGTGTGCCACCTGCCGGACAGGGAACTCAGCATTTCAAAAGCCTGTTGAGTGTTCGTTGGCTTACCGAGCAGAATACTGTCCTGGTATACCATTGTGTCTGCACCAAGTACTGGAAAATCGGGAAAATTGGAAGCCACATTCACGGCTTTTGCCCTGGCCCAGTGTACCACAATGTCCGCAGGAAGCCCATCCATCTGCTTTTCTTCAACGGTTGAGGGATATACCCTGTGGGGAATACCTGCAAGTTTCAGGATTTCCGTCCTTCTTGGAGACCTGCTGGCCAGTACCAGTTCCGTTTCAGATGGATACCAGAAACTCATCTGGCAACTGTACTCTCAAGTGGAGAATCAACCATTACAGTTACCGGCCCGTCATTGATCAGACGAACATCCATGTGGGCACCAAAAATGCCTTCTGCAACAGGAATACCTGTTTCTCGGACCATCTGAATAAAAAGCCTGTAAAGAATACCTGCAGTTTCAAAATCGGCAGCCTTTACAAAACTGGGTCGTTTGCCTTTTCTTGTATCGGCATGCAGCGTAAACTGACTTACAACAAGTATCTCACCTGAGATATCCCTTACCGACCTGTTCATGTTGCTGCTGTCATCGGGAAAAATCCTGAGCCCTGTCAGCTTTTCAGTCATCCACTGGAGCTCTTCAGGGGTATCCTCTCTCCTGAACCCGGCAAAGACAAGAAGACCTCTGCCGATCTTTCCGCTGATAACTCCGTCTGCCGAGACATCCGCCTCTGATACCCGCTGAACCAGGGCTTTCATCAGATTTCTTCCTTGAGAGATGACGGGATACCTGGAAAAACTGCTACAACAATTCCGGCAATGGAACCGAGCCCCAGAGCAACTCCCAGCTCCTGACCTATTCTTCCCAGGCGCAGAAGCGTTCTGTTGCCGGTCTTCAGAGCCAGAAGTCTGGCAAGACAACCGGAAACAAGAAGTATCACGCCAGCCCACCTCAGGTACATATGACCGGAATAGTTGGTCAGTTCAAGAAGAAAAGTATCAAGTGCACTCACAAGAAGAACTGCATACAGTGTAATTCGGGAAGAATCGGTGTCGCGGACACTTTCCAGAATAGACCACAGCATGTATATGCCTATTGTTGCCAGAGTTGCCTGAAAGTTCGGATCATCCATTGGAAGCAGGGAAAGATCGATAACACCAAAGTACGCCAGTCCGGCAATTACCACCAGCGGCATAAGAATTCTCACCAGTCTGTTGTTCAAATCAATCCTCTTCCATGCCCCTTACAAGAGCCAGATTAAGCATTTCAACCGATTCACCTGTTTTGAGAAGCCCTATATACTGGCCGGACGCAACAGGCTCTCCGTTCAAGTTCAGACCATTCCAGTAAAAAGCCTGACCGGGAAGTGGCGCTCTGTAGCAACCGGGAGAAACAGAGGTTCTTTCCTGAAAGTATACTCTTTCATTCGCAATAGAGAATATCAAGAGGGAGACATCTGAAACTGTGCCGGACATGTCAAACCCTATGTAAAAGTCGCTGGAAGACGGGTTCGGATAAACAGAAGGCGGCTGGGAGGAATTCAACGGATCAACATAGACTGTAACCTCTACCCCGTATTCCCCAAGAACACCCTGAACAGGAATTGGTGTTCCCTGGATACCTGTGCAGGTTACAGAAAAGTTACCGAAGCTGCCGGGTTCCACTGCAAAATAGCCCATGTCGTTTGTGATAGTTTGAACAGGGGTACCTGATTCCATGGTTACCTGTACAGTACACTGCACAACAGGTTCACCGGTATCGCTTCTGCGAACCTGACCGATAACAGACCGGTGCTTTACCGCTGCAAAAGCATTCAGAATGCCGTAACCGTATGTGTTGTCCGGGTTGTTATGCCTGTCGGCAGTCGATCTGAGAGCTTCGTAGACCCTCATCATGCCCCAGTCCGGGTGGGCAGAGGCAACGCATGCTGCCGCTGAAGCTGCAAGCGGTGCTGCAAAACTAGTACCGGCACCTGTGGAATAGCCTGTTCCCCCGAAAGATGCAAACACAGAGTTAAGACCACGGGCACAGCCGTCGGGTTTTATTCTGCCGTCGGCAGTAGGTCCGCGGCTTGAAAAACCGGCAATCACTCCAGCCCCGTCCACCGCACCGACGGCAAACACGGAATCTCCGTCTGCCGGTGCGATAAGACTTGTTTCGCCCGGCCCGTCATTTCCTGCAGAATTCCACACGACAAGACCTCTGGAGGCGGCAATGTCGGCTGCAATGGTCGTTACCGCAGTGTTACCATCCATCTGCCACGGCTCGTACCAGTCGATGTACCCAAGAGAACTGCTTACAAGATCGGCCCCCCCCGCTTCAAGCCATTCAAGACCGGCCACCCAGAAATCCTCTTCCTGGGGGTATTCATCGCTGATGTCTTCAGTTTTTGCAAGGATGAAAGATGAATTGAAAGAACCGCCCACAAAATAGCCCGGCTGATAACCGGCAATTGTGGAAAGAGTCTTTGTTCCATGCGAAGGCTGATCCGGCAGATCTCCGGCTTCCCATCCGACGATACTGTCGTTGTTCACAAAATCCCAGGCGTCTATGAGGTCTATAGATTGCAAACAGGGGTGGACAAGTTCAAACCCTGAGTCAAGCATACCAATAGTAACACCGCTTCCAGTCCAGCCGCGCTGGTGCAGAGACAGAATATTCACCTGCTCAAGCTGAGATCTTGAAAGCCCGTAGGCATCTGGAGCTGGAACTTCTTTTTCAGGTGCAAAACTTGAAACACCAACCAGGCGGATCTCCTGTACAAACGGTTTTTCCAGAAGAAAGGCAATCTCATCCGGAGAGAGCACAATACTTACTGCGTTAAGATACCTTGAAGATGTTCTCACAGACTGTACGCTTACAGCCTCAACCTGAGCTATGTAATCACCGTACGGGGCCAGGTCGTAAACATCTGCCTGGGAAGAGCCTGCCAGAAGCCTTCTGTTGAAAGACGGACTGCTGGCAATTCCCATAGAAGCAGCTTCCAGCCTCTGCTCAACAAAGGGTCCTCTGTCACCGAAAATAACCCAGTACAACCCGTCCTGAGGCAGTAGACCATTCAGGACAATTGATATCAGTGTGACTAGAACCATTAAGTCTCTGACTGGTCTTCCCAGCGCCAGATCTGGTAGTCACCTTCTGCGTTTGGCTTACACAGGAACTTGGCAATTCCCAGAGCATGGAAGCCACTTACGGTGCCATCTGGTTGGTAGAAGTAGACTTTCAGATCGAAATTTCTTATCAGCTGGAGAGTTTCACCGGATGGGTCACCCCACCATACAGTTTCCGTGTTCCCATCAAGAGTGAGTTCAATAACCTCGGCCTGGTCGCTTGAGAACATGTTGGACGTCATCTGCTCCTCGATGTCACGCCCCCAGGACTGGTCAATCTCTCCATTTCCTGTGTAATCGTCCCAGTCAACTTCCAGGAGAATAAATTCAAATTCTTCGTGCAGACAATCCATGTAGGCATCAAGGTTCTTTGTCTGGTAGGCCAGCTGGAAGTTGGCGAGAAGTTTTTCAGGTGTATCTACAGGGGAAAAGTAATCCGTAACTCCACTTTCTCCCCCGCCTTCAGGGGAAAAAAGGCAGGCAGACCCTGCAAGCACCAGTGCGACAACGGACACCATCACAACCCTACTCATGTAAATTCTCATACTTTCCTCCGGGAATAAACAGAAAAAACGCACACATCTACATGAATATAACCGATTCGCAGTGGAATTGTTCCCCCTGGCAAACTGGGTCATTACCAGTACCGGGATACAACACCGGTTTATCAAATACAACTGACACAGGGAATAAAATGAACCGGGAACGGGTATACCCTTACAGGGCAGGTTACGAGGCAGTCTGCATTTATGCACAGTTGTTCTTGGTGCCGGTGTATACAGGCAGCTGAATCGGAGACTGTTGACTTTTGAGGTTGTTTTGGTGATTTTCGGTACAACGGGGGTTGTCGGGCCGGGTAAAACAAGGGGGATATTCTGTTCAGTTGTTTTCTGGCAGTGGTGTCACTGGTATCTGTTTCCACAGTTGATGAGGCTATCGAACTTTACAACATGGGAGATATTCCGGGAGCTATAGTAGCTCTGGAACAGATGATCAGTCAGGGATCGCTATCTTTTGATGAGGAGTTGCGAGCCTGGGACAGGCTGGGCAGTTCCTATTACGCCATGGGTAACAACAGTGCTGCCGAAGAAGCATACTCTGAGCTTCTTCATCTGGATGTTTACTACGACCTCAGCCCCAGAGCAAATCCCAGGCTTCAGGCCGTTCTTGATAATGTGAGAAACAGCATCATGGCTTCGGCAATGGTGAGAAGTGAGCCTGCTGGAGCTTTCGTCACTCTGGATGGTCAACTCATGGGTGTTACTCCCATTATGCTCGACGGTCTTCTTGGCGGAGACGAATACGAAGTAGATGTGTATCAGGTGGGTTTTGTAACAGAATACTACACCCTGGAAGCACAGCCGGGATTCAGCCATATACTTCAATTCGATCTCGACATTCTTCCGGATCAGTCTGCAGTTGCAGTTGCCGAAGCCAGTTTCCAAACCGATGTTGTTTCGCCGTCTGAATCCGCTTCCGGAGGCACGCAGAGTCAGCCTCCTGCCGAAACATCTGAAACGGCGGAAGAAACTGCTTTCTCCATGCTGCAACCTTCAGACCAGACCCCAACTTCCTCCTCGGGACAGCAGATTCCAGCCGACACGGGAACAGGTTCCACCCCGCCTCAAAGCACAGCCGACCTTATTGCCATGCTCTCCGGCGGAGGCGGAATTGATATGACCGCTCTGAACAGCAGCGGAGCTCTCACCAGTGGAACTGAAACTAACATTGGTCTTGCCGGGTCCACCGGCGGCAGGTCAGGTTTAGTTTCGTCAGGCGTTGCCGCTCAGGCCGAAGCCATGGGCAGAGATATCATGGTTTTTTCCGATATTTCTTCTATGAATTCTCCCAGTGTTACCGGCTCTGAGAACTACTCATCACGAACCGCTGAAGAAATAGCAGAACTTGTTGCGGAAAAGCGCGGAATTGTCATGTACGTATACAACAAACACCTCAGAACCGACCCTCTTCTAATGGGCAGGATTGATGTTGCCATGATTATCCATCCCAGTGGCAGAGTATCCGATGTGGAGATAGTCTCTTCCAACATGTACAATCAGGCTTTTGAGCTGGAACTGATCAGCTCTATTGAACAGTGGCGCTTCGGCAGCGTGGATTCCAGCGAAGGCCCTCTTCCAATTCAGCTTCCATTCAGTTTCAGCCCCTGATAAACCGTATCGGTGTGCTCCATTTCACCCGTTGACGAAAGGATACCATGGACAGCGACAAGGTGCTGAAAATACTCTCTGAGTGTGACGCACTTCTTGAAGGACACTTCAGATACACTTCAGGAAGACACGGAAAGCTCTACTTCGAAAAGATCAAAGTGGCCCGCCGTCCCGACCTGGTGATGGAACTGGGAAGAATGACAGCAGAACAGATGTCCGATGTAAAAGACAGCTTTGATGTAGTCTGCGCCCCTGCATTCGGTGCCATTGTGTTCGGCTTTGCTGCAGCACATGCAATGGGCAAGCCCTTTGCCTTTCTTCAACGGGATGCCGACGGGAAAATGGGTATCCGGTCCGGCTTCAAAAGTATCGTTGAAAACAGCAGGGTTCTTCTTGTTGAAGATGTTGTTACAACAGGGGGAAGCGTTCGCGAAGCCATTGATGTTCTGAACGGATTGAATGCCACAGTGGAAATGGTGGGCCTTCTGGTAGACAGAACAGATGGTCAGCTGAAACTTGATGCGCCCTACCGTGCTCTGCTGACTGTTAAAGCCGAAAGCTGGTCTCCGGAGGAGTGCCCTATGTGCAAAGCCGGCATTGAACTTGAAAAACCAGGGTCATCAGGCAAGAAAAACTGACAGCATCAGGTTACTGATTTTGTCCCGGATCCTGGTCAAAGAATTCACAGAGCTGTTTGTAGACTTCAGGAGCCCGCGCTTTCATCTTGTCCGGTTTTTCAAAGAAATACTCCACAGAACAGGCAAAAAACTCTGCCGGATTCGTTCCTGCATAATCTCTGAGTATTGAATGGTGATGGTGCACCTTTTCAAACTCGGTCTGCATGGCCTGCGCCCATGGTTTGTAACTGCCCAGAGTGAGTTCATCGGGAATACCGTCCGGTCTTCTGCCGTCAAGAACATGTGCAAACTCGTGGTAACCGACATTGAATCCATCGTTGTCGTGGGCAAAACTGTTCAGAAGATGTGGCAGCGAAAGAATAACTCCCCCCTGGGAATGCACCATTCCAGCAGCGGTAAAACCGCCCTGACTCTTTGTTGAATAGTTTCCCTCTGGAGAAAATCCCCCGGGATAAATCAGAATCTCACCGAAATTGTAATACTCCCACCCGGGTCTTCTGAATGTAAGCCTCACCGCTGAAGCAGCGACAAGAGTTCTTACTTCGTCTGTGATTTCTATTCCGTCAACACCGGTGATAGAATGCTCTGATAGAAATATGGCAATGTTGGACTCGTACACGGTTTTGTCTTCAGAGGAAAGATTATTGTAGAAGGTAACCTTCTCTGCAAGCGTCTTCTTTACCCCCGGACTGAGACCAGCCGAAACAACCTCTTCTCTTCTGCGATACCGATGGGTGTATATGAAAAAATACAGGGCTCCGGCACCGGCTATGGCAGGAAGAAAGACATCGAGACTCTTTCCGGCAGCAATAAAGGGGATACTTAAAACAACACAGGACGCTGCTGTCAGCAGCGCCCTGTTTGCTATTTTCTTTTCTGGAAAGACTTCCACCGGGTCTCTACACCTCTGCCATGAAGTGTCGCTCGATCATTATTCTTTTCAGCTCAAACTTGAATACTTCCCGGTCTACAAGCTCACTGGCAAGTTCTTTCTTTGCCTCTTCAAGCTCTGCCCTCTCAAGTCTGAAAGCCTTGAATGCTTTGCTGTAAGCCTGCTTTGCCACAGCAAGAGCTTCAGGCTCAGTCTGCTTGTCGTCCTCTGTGCTTTCAAGAAGCTTTTTTGCATTCTCAAATGCAACTCTTGCCTGTGCCGCCTGCTCTGTTTCCGTCTTTATCTCTGACCTGAACTGCTCTATCTCATCAACGCTGAAATCCATCTCAGACTTGATTCTTTCCTCAAGTTCGTCCAGAACAGGAGTGAGGAACAGTTTCAACTCATGAATGTAGTTGGCGTAGCGCACTACAGTATGGCTGAGCTTCTTTTCCTTGCGAACATTACTGATGGTTGTAAGTTTCTCCTGCCAGCTGTGAAGCTGGTTCAGGCTGAACGAAAGTTCTTTACGGATTTCATTCTTGTCGTGGATATCACTTTTCAGTTTCTTTTCCTGGGCATTGTGCTGATTCACTATATATCTCCTTTTTATATCAATATCATGTGCTTATCGTTTCGTGCTCGCAGGCGGGTTTATGCCACCAACAGATGCTTATGTCAAGAGTTAAACATCTCCCCGTTGTTGTCGGAAATCGGAATCGTACACAAGCTGCAGCTTCCGGTAGCTCGAACTCAGTCCTTCATGAGGGTCAAGTCCAAGCAGTTTCGATGTACTGCTGACCCTGCTCATACTGTCTGTTTCCACTTCTACGAATTTGCCAAAGTAGAGTGTGTCCAGGCAGATATGGATATTTTTACCCAGAGACCAAACCTCTCTGGTTTTGCTGTAGTGAAATACCTGCCTGTACCCCAGGGCGGCAAACAGTTCCATTGCGTCCTGAAATGAGGTCGACAGAACAGTCTCATACTCGTCTCGTATCTTCATAGGACCGGAAGGTCCGGGTTTTTTAACGGTAAGTATTACTTCATTTCGAAACTCACGGAGGCGAAGAAGTACACTGGAATCCCCCAGCGATCCATCTGAGAGATCAAGCACAGCATTTTCTTCCTGAGATGACTCTGAGACCAGTTCAGCGCTGGCATCTCTGAGTTTGTCTCTAACCCGGACAAAATCATTAACCTGATATTTGAGTTCGACTTCGGTAAACACAACCACCTCCTGAAAACATCAGATTTGACCTGAGCTCTGTATTATTATAAATTAGCGCACTACGGAGGAGGACTAGTCTAATTGGTAAGGCAGCGGATTTGAAATCCGCCGGGCTAATCACCCTTCGGGGTTCGAGTCCCCGGTCCTCCGCCACCTTCTCTCTGTAACCCGCCTGTGTGTCTGTTAATGAAACAGGTAAGCGAGAAGGCTTGTGTCTGTTATTCTCCAGTCTCCGTCCTCCCACACCATCTGGAAAGAGACGGATGCTCCGTTGAAATAGTGAATAACAACGGTGGCATTCCCTGCTTCCATTTCAGCTGTTTCACGCGTTACCTGTTCGTCCGGTTGAATAACAACCTCGCCCAGAAGTACACCGAGAATTTCCTGATTGTTCAGAGATTCGAAGTCTGTAACAGTTATTCTTCCTCGGTACCTGCTCTGAAGAATGCTCTCAACAAGAACAGGGTCCTCATCTCGAAGTGCTCTCATCTGGTCGATAAACTCTGTAAATGCAGAGTAAAGATCACTGGAAACAAGATTTTCAAGAGCGTACCCGTCCTGCCATGCAACAGCGTCAAGCAGGTCGTAAGCTGTGTCAACAGGAGAAGCAGATACACTGCATACCAGTACAAAAGCCAGCCATGGAACCAGTGCTTTCATTGTTTCTCCTCTTTCCTGTTTCTGACCTGTTCTGTACTCAATCCCTGTACGATCCATGTTCTCCCGAGTCTGCGAACTTCAATATAAACAGGAAGAGTAACCTGACCCAGACAGTGTGTTCCCCTCTTCAGGGCTACAGCACCCGCCTGGGATTCTCCATACTGTTTGGTTACTACCTCACAGTCTTCCGGAAGTTTCAGATACAGTTTACCTTCATGAACAGCAGAACGGTAACCGGAAGCATCTCCTGCAATGGCGTTGCTTACAAAGCACTTTCCATGCCTGAGTGCCTCTGTAAACTGGACCGGCCTTGTGAACGGTTTATCGAGAACAAGGTGAGTCCTGACTCTGTTGAAGAGCATTTCGTATCCAAAAATTTCTTTCCCAAAAAAACGATGACCGTGGGCATCTGCACCACCGATAAGGCAGCCCTCTGTTTCAAACCACATATCTACAGCTTTTTCAGGCGGACTCAGCACGGTCCTGTCCGGATGATATATCCGGTTCCAGGCGTTAAGCGGGCTCAGTCTGCCCTTCCAGCTGCTCATCCAGTTCCAGACTTCAATGCCGCTGACGGGATGATCTGTTCCAAAACCCCAGGGATACTCCCCTATCCCCGGGACATACGGTCTTACCTCAACAGGGTGGGCTACAATGGCAATACCGTTCATATCAAGAACACTGCTTAGCTGATCAAGTATGTGACCCACAGGCTTTATACTCTCAACACCGTAAACAAGAAGATGGCTTTTCAGGTCTGTGTGCTGCAGTTCCGTGCCAACCAGGGATATCAGACCGTCAGTTACCCTGCCGTGCCAGCCTTCCTCCATAAGTGCAAGATTTCTGTGATCATTGAACGCGATGAAGTCCAGCCCTGCATTGATGCCAGCCTGAACAATTTCTTCCGGTTCACCGTATCCGTCGGATCTGGTTGAATGTACATGAAGAACCCCTGTGGCCGAGAATTCCTCGAATACCACAGGGGTTGAACCGTTCAACACAGTCTATCCTCTGCGTTTTTCTATCTCTTTAACCAGAGCGGGAATAATATCAAACAGATCGCCCACAAAACCTTCAGTACAGAACTGAAAGATGTTTGCATCGCGGTCTTTGTTTACTGCATAGATTGTGTCAGAAGACTGCATACCAACCCGGTGCTGAACTGCCCCGGAAATCCCTGCTGCAAGGTATGTTTTAGGCTGAACGGTCTTTCCAGTCTGACCAACCTGCCTGGGGTATTCAATCCAGCCGTTGTCTACCGCTGCACGGCTTGCCCCTACAGTTCCACCAAGCAGATGAGCGAGGTCGTGAAGAATGCTGAAGTTCTCCGGATTCTTCATTCCCCTTCCGCCTGAAATAACTATCTCGGCTTCTGTGATGTCAACTTCATCTCCGGCAGACGGAACAAACTCAAGAACTTTTGATCTGTTGTTTGTCATTTCCTCTGTAACCTGCAGGTTTATAACCTCTCCGGTTCTGGAAGTGTCAATCTCCATTGGCTTCATTACGCCGGGCCTGACGGTGGACATCTGCGGCCTGGTTCTGTCACACACGATGGTTGCCATGATGTTTCCACCAAATGCAGGTCGGGTCTGCATAAGCATTCCGCTGTCTGCGTCGATTTTCAGCTCGGTGCAATCTGCAGTAAGACCTGTATCAAGTATTTTGGAAACTCTGGGCATAACATCTCTGCCTGTTGTAGTTGCAGCTGCCAGAACTATCTCAGGCATATACTCGGTAATTACATGGGTAAGAACGCTGCTCCAGGGTTCTGTTGAAAAGTGTTCAAAACTGCTGTGTTCGGCCACTATTACCCGGTCTGCGCCTGCGTGTATAAGTTTCTCCGGAGCATCCGAGGGATCATCTGCTACAACAAGAACAGATACTTCTTTTTCACCTGCTGAAAGCTTTCTTGCCTCTCCCAGAAGCTCGTAAGTGCTTCTGTCCGGAGAGCCGTTTCTCATTTCACACAGAACAAGAATGCCTGAATACTTCGCCAGCTGTTCCTCGTTACCACCGAACGAGTGATGAACGGCAAGGGACTGGAACGGACACGAGTCTACACAGATACTGCACAGCGTGCACGCATCTGAAACAACAGCTCTTTTGTTATCATTGATAGAGAGAGCCTGAACAGGACAGGTTTTCACGCAGATACCGCATCCTGTGCAGCTGTCTTTTATTTCGAGAAATCCACTCATGTTAAGCCTCACCCCCTTCTCCAAGAAGCAGATCAGCAAGCCTTGCAACAAGCTCCTGTGTGCTGCCCTCGTGTATCTGGCCGCCGGTTCTGGCTTCAGGTGTGGCTGTTACCACAACTTTTGTTGGAGACCCGTTAAGCCCTGTTTCTGCCTCTGTAAGACCGAGATCGCTGAGTTTCCACACAGGTATCTGAACTTTCCTTGATTTCATCTTCCCTCGAAGAGATGGTACCCTTGGAACATTTGCATCCTTCAGGATCGTAAGTACAACCGGAAGCTCCGCCTGCACAATCTGCATACCTGTTTCAACGTACCGCTCAGCTGTGATAAAATCTTTGTTCAACTCTCTGACTTTTCCTACGAATGTAATCTGAGGCCAGTCAAGAGATGCCGCAACGCTGGGACCGGTCTGCGCCGTATCCCCGTCAATGGCCTGCTTACCGAAGAACACAGCATCAACATCACCGAGTTCCGCCACTGCTGCAGCCAGTGTGTGGCTGGTAGCCCATGTATCTGCACCGGCAAAAGCTCTGTCGCTTATGAGAATGGCATCGTCTGCGCCCATGGAGATAGCCTCTCTGAGCACTGATTCTGCCTGGGGAGGACCCATGGTGATAACTGTAACCACGCCTCCAAGCTCATCACGCCACTTCATTGCCTCTTCCAGAGCATAAGTATCAAAAGGATTCATTATCGACGGCACACCGTCGCGAATCAGGGTGCCCCTTTCCGGATCGATCCTGACCTCGGCGGTATCCGGCACCTGCTTTACGGCAACAACGAACTTCATCACTCCTACTTTCTGTGTGCTTCTTTTATCATGGCTTTGGCGATTACACTTCTCTGTATCTGGTTTGTGCCTTCATAGATCTGTGTAATTTTAGCGTCGCGCATCATCTTCTCTACGGGATACTCTTTCATGTAACCGTATCCTCCAAGAATCTGAACAGCATCAGTTGTTACCTTCATGGCAACATCACTGGCAAACACCTTCGCCATGGCGGAAACCTTGTTGAAGTTCTTTGCCCCACTGTCTATCAGGCCTGCAGCGGTATAAGTAAGAGCCCTGGCAGCCTCAATCAGGGTTCCCATGTCTGCAAGCATGAACTGAAGCCCCTGGAATGAGTTTATCTTCACTCCAAACTGCTTTCTTTCGTTGGAATACTTCAAAGCTTCATCAAGAGCACCCTGTGCAATCCCAACTGCCTGGGCTGCCACTCCAGGTCTGGAATTATCAAGGGTTTTCATTGCAACCATGAATCCATATCCCTCGCGTGAAATAAGGTTTTCCGCGGGAATTCTGCAGTCTTCAAAAATGAGTTCCCTTGTAGCGGAAGCTCTGATACCCATCTTGTTCTCTTTCTTGCCGTAACTGAAACCGGGGGTACCATCCTCAACGATAAACGCACTTGCCCCGCGGGCGCCTCTTTCGGGGTCGGTAAGAGCGATAACAGTGTAAATCTGGGCCTCTCCGCCGTTGGTGATCCACTGCTTTGTTCCGTTCAGTATGTAGTGGTCTCCATCTTTAATGGCTCTTGTTTTTACACCGCCGGCATCACTTCCGGCTTCAGGTTCAGTGAGTGCAAACGCACACAGTTTCTCTCCAGAGGCAAGCTGGGGAAGATACTTTTTCTTCTGTTCTTCCGAGCCCATGAGAAGAATAGGCATGGCACCCAGGGCGTTGGCAGCGTAGGACACGGCAATGCCGCCACAGTAACGGCTTAGCTCCTCTGTGGCCACTGCAAGCGCCATGCTGCCCATACCGGTTCCACCGTATTCCTCGGGGATGTAGATGGTGAACAGATCACTCTGGGCAATGATGTTCATGATTTCTCTTGGAAACTTGTTCTCCTCGTCAAGCTCAGCTCTTATGGGAAGAATGTGTTTCTCACCTATTTCAATACAGATTTCCTTAATGGCCAGTAAATCTTCATTAAGCATGTAATCCATTTAGTCCTTCCCTTCAAGGGTCTGAAGTGCCTCTGCAGCAGCCAGTTCCTGCGCTTCTTTCTTACTCGATGCCCGGCCGGTGCCCAGCACTGAACCTTCTACTGATACGCTGATATAAAAAACCGGATCATGGGATGGCCCGGCTGTTAAATCCGTTGTGTACACAGGCAGAGAACCTCCCCTGGCCTGACAGTGTTCCTGAAGAACCGTTTTCGCGTCACTGGAGCTGCTGATCTCTTCCTTTGACAGAAGGGTTTCCTTAACAAAACGGAATGCACTGTTAAACCCCGAGTCAACAAACAAAGCTCCAACAACTGCCTCATAGGCATCTGCAGCCACAGCATCTGGAACAGGCCCACAGCCGAAAGCAGCTCCGGTCACAATACTCTCTCTCAATCCCAACCTGTCTGCACACCTTGCAAGGGTAGCTTTCCTTACAAGACCTATCTTCATTCTGGTAAGCTCGCCCTCGGAAGCCTCAGTATTGTCCGATACAAGACCCCACCTCACGGCAAGCTCTATAACCGCATCGCCAAGGAACTCAAGACGCTCATTGTTTTCCGCGTGGGAAACAGACCTGTGAGTCAAAGCAATACGCAACAGCTCAGAGCGGCCGAAAAGCCGCTTCAGACTGTCATTTTCTTGTGTATTCAGCTATCGCCTTTGTACTTGCGAAGAGCGATACAGACATTGTGCCCACCAAAACCAAGAGAACTACTGAGGGCACACTGTATATCTGCTTCTCTCGCAGTTTTCGGCACGTAATCAAGATCACATCCCTCGCCTGGGTTTTCCAGTGTTGAGGTTGGCGGAACAAGCCCGTTCTTCAGGGCAAGGGAAGTAAGCATGATTTCCATTGCGCCTGTGGCCCCAAGCATGTGACCGTGGGTCGATTTTGTACTTGAAACCATAATTTTCTTCGCATGATTGCCGAGAGCAACCTTGATTGCATCCGTTTCGTTGATATCGTTGAGCTGCGTTGATGTTCCGTGGGCATTCACGTAATCGATATCGGATACCGCCATTCCAGCGTCGTCCATTGCCATTCTTATGGCCCTGGCGCATCCCTCTCCGCCTGGTGCGGGAGCTGTTATGTGGTGCGCATCACAGGACATGCCGATACCTGATATTTCTGCAAATATGTGAGCTCCCCTGGCTTCCGCATGAGACAACTCTTCAAGGACAATAATACAGGCACCTTCTGCAATAACAAACCCTGATCTGTCACGGTCGAACGGCCTGGATGCTTTCCAGGGCTGATCGTTGAATGTTGTGCACAGGGCCTTCATGGAGCAGAATCCGCCTACACTCATCATTGTAAGCGGTGCTTCACTTCCACCGGTAACCATTACCTCCGCCCTGCCCAGACGAATAGCGTCTACTGAAGAAGCAATTGCGTGGGAACTGGATGCGCATGCGGTAACAGTTGCGAAGTTGGGACCTTTTGCGTTCAGATCTATAGCAACCTGCCCTGCGGCCATGTTGCTGATCATCATGGGAACAAACAGAGAGCTGATCCTTCCAGGCCCCCTGTTCATGGCAATATTGTGCTGCTTCTCAAAAGTGTCCATACCGCCAACCCCTGAGCCGATGATAACTCCTACACGCTCTGGATCAACAGATGCCTCTGAAAGCCCAGAGTCGGCCCATGCCTGTTCGGCCGCGGCCATTGCAAGTTGCGTGTATCTGTCATTTCTTCTGGCATTCCTGGGCCCCAGCAGTTCAACAGGATCAAAGTCTTTAACCTGACCAGCAACCTGACTGGTAAACGGCTCCGGGTCTATCATGGACAATCTTACGATACCGCTGTTTCCTGCCACGGCGTTTTCCCAGGCCTCAGACACTGTATTTCCAATAGGGCTGAAAACGCCCAGACCGGTGACTACTACCCGTTTATCAGACACGGAATTCCTCCAGGTACTTTAATCCGGCAAATCGCCACACCCCTCCGGCTGCGGCGATTTGCCGGCAATTCATAAACTGCGCTTCTCTAGGCTTCTATACCTTTACCTTTCAGAAACTCGACAACAGAACCAACAGTCTGAAGCTTGTTTCCATCTTCATCTGAAATCTTAAGATTGAAGGTATCTTCGAGATCCATCATAAGATCAACCATGTCAAGAGAGTCAGCCCCAAGATCATCTTTAAGACTGGCAGAGTTTGTAACTTCCTCCTTCTTAACATTAAGACGACTTACAATAATGTCGGTGATACGGTTTTCTAAAGACATATTTTTCCTTTCTCAGGTGGTAAGACCGCCATCAACGGGCAGCACAACACCGGTAATATACTTGGCTGAGGGGCTCATGAGAAATGCTACTGCTTCTGCAATTTCAACGGGCAGCCCCAGCCTGGCCGCAGGAATCCTTGAAAGATAGTCGCTGCGCACCTCCTCTGATAACTTCTGTGTCATTTCTGTTTCAATAAATCCCGGTGCCACTACGTTAACAGTGATACCTCTGGCTGCCAGCTCTCTGTTAAGAGATTTTGACATGCCGATAAGCCCTGCCTTGCTTGCAGCATAGTTTGTTTGACCGGCAGCCCCAATAAGCCCGACCACCGATGATATGCTCACAATACTGCCTTCCCGAGCTCTGATCAGAGACCTCATAAAAGCCTGGGTTACCTTCCATGCTCCAGTAAGATTTACATCGATAACCATATTCCACTGATCCTCACCCATGCGCATCATCAGCGCATCACGGGTAATACCTGCATTGTTTACAATGCCCTTTACAACAGGCAGTTCTTTCCCGATGGAAGCAGCCACAACAGCGAGCTGCTGAGTATCGGTGATGTTGACCGTGTAGGGTCTGTACATGCTTCCCAGCTTGTGAGCAGACCTGTTAAGGTCATCTTCAAGCATGTCCAGTGCTGCTACGGTCCAGCCTGTGTTTATAAGTTTTTTTGCAATCTCAAGACCAATCCCCCGGGCTGCACCGGTGACAACAGCCGTGGCATTAAGATTCATCACTCCACCTCACAACAATGCCTCCCCAGGTAAGGCCTGCACCAAAAGCAGCCAGCACAACTGTGTAACCGGGCTTTATCGTTCCGTTGTGCAGAGCCTCATCCATGGCGATGGGAATAGAAGCACTGGATGTGTTACCGTACTGATCAATGTTTACATACACATCTTTCCACTCAAGCCTGAGAACTCTGGCAGTAGATTCGATGATCCTTACATTCGCCTGATGCGAGATGAGAAGATTTACATCCTTGTAGGTAAGTCCATCCTCCTCCAGAGCTTTAAGAGCTGAATCTCTCATGGCTCTCACGGCACTCTTCATTATCTCTCCGCCAGCCATGTGAATCTTGTTGTCTTTGTTGTCTATGGCCTCGTGAGTAATTGGCTGCCTTGAACCGCTTGCCGGCAGGTCGAGAAGATGGCCCAGAGAACCGTCGCTGCCCCAGTGAAAACCGCCGAGCAGCCCGCCAGGGCCTTCACTGCCTACGCAGGCTGCTCCTGCTCCGTCACCGAACAGAACACAGGTGTTCCTGTCTTCCCAGTCGGTTATTGATGTGAGTTTTTCGGCACCTATCACAATAACTCTGTCAAGTATACCTGAAGTAATGAAAGCTTTTGCCTGGATCAAACCGTATATGAACCCACTGCAACCAGCCTCAAAGTCGTAACAGGGTACTTTGTTAAGGCCCAGCCGATCGGCAACAAGCGCAGCTGTGTTGGGAAAAGAATAGTCAGGTGTAACAGTACCAATGATAACAGCCTGAACATCTTCAGGCTTCCATCCTGCATCATCCATTGCCCGACGGGCTGCCTCGAACGACATGTCGCTGTTTGCCATATCATCGGGAGCAATATGGCGCTGCTTGATACCGGTTCTTGATGTTATCCATTCATCATTGGTATCCACCATTTTTGAAAGATCATCGTTTGTCAGAACGGGCTCCGGGACGAAATGCCCGGTTCCTTTAATATAGGCGTGTCTCTCATTCAACAGCTTTTTCCTCCTCCATTAGTTCAGCCATTTTACTTCGAATGGCCTCCACTGCACCACTGCGCCTGAAATCGCAGGCGGCGACGACAGCATTCTTGATTGCAAGTGCAGAAGAACTTCCGTGAGCCACAATGGCAACTCCGTTAAGACCCAGAAGTGGAGCTCCTCCGTACTCGGCAGCATCTAATTTTTTCCATAGCTTGTTAAAAGATGGTCTCATAAACAGATAGCCCATCCTGGAAGTCCATTGTTTTTTCATCTCCAGATACAGAGTCCCTCCTACCATCGACGCAATGGATTCAATGAATTTAACCAGAACATTGCCTGTGTAACCATCACACACAACCACATCGGCGTCGCCCATTAGAATACCATTACCCTCTATGTTACCGGCAAAATTAAGGGGGGCTTTCGACAGCATACTGTAAACCTCTTTTATGTCCGGTGGACCCTTTGACGGCTCACTTCCTACGTTAAGCAGGCAGACCTTTGGCTTTTCCACACCGAAAACCAGTTTTGAGTAGATGCTTCCCATAAAGGCGAATTTGTACAGAAGCTGGGG
>JAGGYZ010000149.1 GCA_021162285.1 Candidatus Fermentibacteraceae bacterium | reverse complement strand
GCCTCTGCATCAGCCCCACATCCAGAAACGAGGCCTTGAATTTCTTCCGGCTGGCAGTTGCTCCCAGGGGAATACCTGAAGGATTGCATGAAGGTATTTTATTCAATATTCTGGCCTTAACCAGCAGATCAAACGCTTTGCGGTTGGTCTGACCACTGTGACCTGAATCCAGTTTAGTGTATATCAATTGCTCCCCGACCATTCTGGCACCGCTTAAAAAAACAGCATCAAGACAACCTGGGTCTACCTGAGGTTTGTACTTCAAAAAGTCATCCCTGTATGAATCCAGTATTTCTGATTGAACATCGAAAACTTCGATCATTGATTTTGTATTGTGCCATGTCTTCACAGATTCAGGCATACCGCCGATAAATAAGTACTGGCGCAATTCTTCCAGAAGCATGTGCTGAATATGCCCGTTCACGGTACTCGGATGTTTAAGTGATTCATCAGCCAGCAGTTCACCACGAGCTGAAAGGAGATATTCAAAATATGACAGAGGATAGACCTGCATGTATTGAACTCTGCCAACCGGCACCGATATTTCACTGAAAGCAAATTCCAGCAGAGACCCTGCAGCAACAACATGAAGTTCAGGCATCTCTTCGTAAAAGTATCTGAGAGCCATAATAGCCCTGGGACATGCCTGGATCTCATCGAAGAACAGAAGAGTTCGCCCCGGGGTAATGGCCTCTGTGGCCAGTTCCAGATAGTTGACAATTTTCACAGGATCCAGATCATCTTCGAAGTATGAACGGAAAGCTCTCTTCTTCTCAAAATCAATTTTCACAATATTTTCAAACTCACTGGCAAGAACATTCTCCACAAGCCATGTTTTACCGACCTGTCTGGCCCCTCGAAGAACAAGTGGTTTACGCCGGCTGGAATCCTTCCACGCAAGCAGCTGCTTTTCAAGAATTCTTTTCACAACAACCTCCTGCTTGAACTTTAACTCTGCTGATGTAGAATGTCAAGGATGATTCTACTTGCTTAATGTAGAATAGTACGATAATAGAGAAAATCATATACGCTGCCGGTGTCAACCTGTGCTTACGGAGGATAGATCGCAGCATCGTTGGAATTCAACTGCAATTTCAAATCTCCTGATCTCGTCAGTCTTTGTATCAGCAGAGATAGTGGCGATTCTTGCTGAGGCAGATGCGGGAATGCTTGTCACAAAGGTGTGCTGCAAGCGAACGGAACCTCTTGTAGTGTCTATTTTTCTACTACTGGAGGGAGATTTTCAGTCCCTGACAGATAAGCTTTCCTCGGAGAGGATTGTTGATTCCAGAACTCTCCAGTGTTATTTTCATTCTCATGGTCTCGGTGCAATACCTCCAAGGTCAAACAGGCATGAGAATGTGAGAAAGATATCACAGACAACACAGGACTACATACTCAGCGTTTACTATCAGTAAATAACCTTGTACAGTGTGAAAAGCCCAAGAACAACCGTAGCCGTTCCAACGATGACTGTGAAACGCTTCACTTTCATCTTTTTTACAACCTTTGTTGACAGAGGCACCGAAGCTACGGCCCCGGCAAGCAGAGGAAGGGTGATATTCCAGTCGAATTTCGCCCCGACAAGAAGGAAAGTACATACTCCCACAAAGCAGGTAAAGCTTTCGGCCAGGGATGTTATGGCAACGGAACTCTTCGTATTAACTCCTGAAAGTATCTGTCCCGAGGTAACTAGAGGGCCATAACCTCCTCCGGAAAGCCCCTTGTTAAAGGCCGCCAGAACTCCAAGCCCAACTATTTTTTTCCAGGAAAAGAATGGTTTTGAATTCCTTTTCAGTAAGATAAGAATACCCATTGAAAAAACCATCAAGCCTATGAAAACCTGGAGGTACGTCCTGGGAATATTCACGGCCACAAAGACAGCTATAACCGCTCCTACAAGGCTGCAAAGCGCGAGGACAAGGGCGATTTTTGAAGAGTTTGACCGTGGCATGTAACCCAGTAATCTGAATTGTTTAATGAGTCTGTGATTCGGATCGTTTCGAAAATCGAATACAACGTTACCTTCCCGGTGATGCAGAAAGGCGGCCAGGCCTCCCGTAATGAGTTCGGAGGTGAGTATTGCGGGCACAACCACAAGTGGACTGTAACCCATTATCAACAACAATGGTGTCAATGTGGTTCCATAACCCATACCCAGGGAGGAATCTACAAATTCGCTGGCGAAAGCTATCATAAACAGTACAATAATTGCAGTGACAGAATCCATGCATTTACCTTCTCCGATTTACTATAAACTTCCTCATGTATGCATATTTGGGTAGTCCTGATAACAATTGCCTAAACTGAGCGATTCCAGTTATTTTCACTCTTAGAACCATAACTTCCTGTTGATTTACAGTCAAGATTATATTTTTCTGCAGCAGGCGAACCATTTCGGCAAAATGAAGAGCAAATCACACACATATTGTTCCTGCCCCGGTATATAGAGTATTTAAGGACACAACTATGCGTCTGCTTTTACTCAAAGCGTGCCGATCTGACGGTGGCTCAGTTCAGGGCCAGATGAATTTTATTGGTGGGTTGTTACAGCGTTCCCAGAGGGTATCGAACTCTAGACATAATGGTTGGACCACCACCTCTGATCAGGGTACCTTACCCTTGTCAGTATTTGTCAACCAGAAGGGTGGTCCATTGTGTTAATAAGATATGTAGGCTTGGATGTCCATAAGGACAGCATCAAGATTGCGGTTGCCGAGGAGGGGCGTGAACCCGCAAGGATTTTGGCTTCCATTCCCGGGGAGAATGGTAAGCTCATCAGGCAGATAAGCAAGCTCGGGCCCAGCAGGAGTGTCAGGTGCTGTTACGAGGCAGGGCCTGGAGGCTACACGGTCTACCGTGCATTAACGGCAGCGGGTATCGACTGCAAGATCATAGCCCCCTCAATGATTCCGAAACAAAGCGGTAAGAGGGTCAAGACCGACAGACTTGATGCAGAAAATCTTGCCCACTACCTCCGTTCGGGAGACCTCACAGAGGTATGGGTTCCCGATGAGGTCACAGAAAGCATCAGGAATCTTGTGAGGCTTCGGGAAGACGCCAGGATTGCCCGGCTTAAGGCAAGGCAGCAGCTGAATCAGTTTCTTCTTCGCAAAGGGCATGTATATCCCCGAAAAACACACTGGGTTGCAACTCACATGGAATGGATCCGTTCCCAGAAATTCACCGAGGAAGCAGATAATGTGACCCTTTCTGATTATCTGAGGCAGGTACAGTTGCTTGACGAAAGGGTTGCTAATGTTGGAGAGGATCTCAAGTTCCACAGTAAACATTGGAAACAGAACGGGCTGGTTGAATACCTGCAGGGCTTACGGGGTATCGCCTTTATTTCAGCGGTGGCCATAGCAGCCGAAGCAGGTGATCTAAGAAGGTTTTCAACTGCTGGCAAGTTCATGTCATATGTAGGTCTGGTACCCTCTGAACATTCTTCAGGCCAGAGGGAGAAGAGGGGTTCTATTACCAGATGCGGAAATGTCACCGTCAGACGGTTGCTTGTTGAGGCTGCCTGGCATTACAGACACAAACCAAGCAAATCCCGGGCTATCACACTCAGGAACGAAAAACTGCCGAAGAAGGTACAGGACATTGCCTGGAAGGCCCAGGAAAGACTGCACCGCAAGTACATGAAGTTACTGATGAGCGGTAAACCTAAGAACAAAGTATGCGTTGCCGTTGCAAGAGAACTTGCAGGCTTTATCTGGGCGATAGGACAGAGTATATAATGAACGGATCAGCAGCTGGTGTTATCATCAGGTATGGGAAATCCTCGAAAAGACTATGTGCGCAGAGCGTTCTGTATGCACGGTTCTAGATTGAGGTAACCCCAGACGAATAAATGAAATGCGGTAACCAACCCGCGGATATCAGTATGATCAGACCGTCGATTGACTGACACCAGCTGCTGGTCCCTTGAGAGAAGGGAAAAACAAGGAAAAAACAAAGAAAAGGTCTATCTCCCCTTGACTGGTCCAACCATATCAGTCTTTGCATTATTGAGAGCGTGACTTTTAGGATCGTATATCGGGATTTCCTGATTATTTTTCCGGCATTGTCGAATAATTGTCTGCGTACCGTGGTGGAGTAGGATGATACTGGAATGATGTCATAACAGACATCATGCTTAAATGCTTCGTGCTATCGCTCGGTGCACTCCCGGAAATAATACTCAGTCGTTGTGCTTCAAGCAGCAGGAATGCTGTCATTGACAGGTAGTAATAGGTTGCATTCATGTTGAAACGCTTAAATGGCAGTTTCTGTGAGACAAAATTCTTGAATGCCCGGTTCACAAGCTCATCGTTACCTCTGCCAAAATAGGTTTCGATAATCATTCCAGCCTTCAGCATATCACCATGACCGGTATTGATGAGTTGCTCATCAATTTTGCGACCCATGCCAAGATTTGTGTAAATGATCGAGTCATGCTTTACAAACTCCATCAGGTACTGTCCGTTCTCTTCTGTCTCCTGGGTACAGTAAAACGCTCTGAGAAATTCATCTATCTTCCAGGTTCCACGGCGATCTCCGAATTCATAGTAAGACCAGACTCTGGCCTTTTCTCCTTCACCCTTCTTGTACTGTTCCCAGTGTTCCAGCTTTACACTACCGGCAAGCTCATTGATATCGGCGTAGTGCTTGCCTCCGCAGAGAATGCCGATATCAAGTCCCTGAAAACATCTGAACAGCTTCTGATCAAAAAAACCGGCATCACACCTGAGAATGATTGGAACATCTTTACTGTAGTGTTTGCGGATTTGCTTGACTACATGGGTTATCATCTTCTGAACGGTGTCACCATAATTGCTGTGCTGCGTGCTATCGCTCGGTGCATGCTTGTGATCTTGTAGCTTCGTTATGCTTCTTACCGCCACGGAATACTGCATCCACAAAGTAGCCCTTCCAGTTCAACTGGAGAGGCTGAAATCCCTTCACCTTTTTGTAAGTGGGCTGTACTCCATGACGCTGCTCTGCATCGTTGTTGTCCATAACCATAGTATCCACACCAAGAATAATTACAGAAGGCTTT
>JAGGYZ010000307.1 GCA_021162285.1 Candidatus Fermentibacteraceae bacterium | reverse complement strand
GATCATTGTAGTCTACAAGAGCTCCTCTCTCCACGAGTTTCTTCATAACCTTGAGAGCAGGTGTTTCACGGTAGTCATCAATATCCGGTTTGTACGCCATACCAAGAAGAAGAACTCTGCTTCCCTTTACGGATTTCTCCGAGGAATTCAATGCGTCACAGACCCGGTCGACAACGTAACCCGGCATGGATGTGTTTATCTCACCGGCAAGCTCTATGAACTTGGTTGACATCTCGAATTCATGCGCTTTCCAGGTGAGGTAGAACGGGTCTATTGGAATACAATGACCACCCAGTCCAGGTCCCGGGTAAAAGGCTGTGAAACCGAAAGGTTTGGTCGCCGCTGCGTCAATAACCTCCCATATATCTATTCCCATACGCTGAGCAAGAAGCTTCAGCTCGTTTACAAGCGCGATGTTCACTGCTCTGTAGGTGTTCTCCACTATCTTCGCCATCTCGGCAACTTCTGGAGAACTCACTGGAACCACATTGTCTATAGCGAAACCGTAAACAAACACGCTGGCTTCTGTGCAGGCTTGTGTAAGTCCGCCTACAAGTTTTGGAATTGTCCTGGTTTTGAAATTCTTGTTGCCGGGATCTTCCCTCTCGGGAGAAAAGGCAATGTGGAAATCAATACCCGCCTTCAAACCACTGTTCTCAAGCACGGGCACCATCTCATCTCTGGTGGTTCCCGGGTAGGTGGTAGACTCCAGAATTACAAGCTGCCCTCTCTGTATGTGAAGTGAAGTTTCCCTGCAGGAGTTCAGTACATAGCTCAGATCGGGATCACGGCTGATACCCAGAGGGGTGGGAACAGCGATAAGAATAGCATCAACCCTGCTGAGAACTGAAAAGTCAGTGGTTGCATGGAGAAGCCCGGTATTCATGGCAGAAGCGATCATTTCATCTGGAAAATGCTTCAGATAACTGCGGTGTTCATCAAGATGCTTCGGCTTTTCCGGATCTACATCTACACCAAAAACCTCGCATCCACCCAGAGCAAATTCCATTGCAAGAGGCAGTCCCACATAACCAAGACCGATTACGCCGATAACAGGCTTTTCTCTACCAGCCATTCTTTCCGTGAAAGCGCTCATTCTAACCTCTTCCTATACCGTAGTATGTGAATCCTATGGATGAAAGTTTTCCAGGATTCCAGATGTTCCGTCCGTCAAAGATCACCGGCTTCCGGAGCAGTGTAATCATCCTGTTGAAGTCCGGTTCTCTGAATTCGGTCCATTCCGTTACAAGGATCAAGGCATCAGAACCGTCAACAGCATCATAGCTTGAAGAACAGTACTCGACGGTATCTCCAAGAATTGTTCTGGCGTATTCTGTTGCCTCCGGATCGTACACTCTTACCTGTGCTCCTCTCTCAAGAAGCTCGCTGATAATCACCACAGAAGGAGCATCTCTCATGTCATCTGTGTTGGGCTTAAATGAAAGCCCCCAGACCCCAAAGGTAAGACCAGTGAGATCTTCTCCGAACTCCTTTGTGACCTTACCGCCAAGAACCTGTTTCTGTCTGCGATTCACTTCTGTAACCGCCTCCAGAATCTGCAGGTGGTAACCGTGTTCGTCAGATGTGTGTCTGAGAGCTTTAACATCCTTCGGAAAACAGCTGCCGCCAAAACCTACACCGGGAAAAATAAAATGGGGACCGATCCTGACATCACTCCCTATACCCCTCCTGATGTCCTTCACATCAGCACCAACCACATCGCACAGATTTGCTATCTCGTTCATAAAACTAATCTTGGTGGCAAGAAGGCTGTTGGCTACATACTTGGTCAGTTCCGCAGATTTGTTGCTCATTATGTAAACAGGGTTGTTTGTGCGGACAAACGGGGAGTAGAGCTCTCTCATTACCTCAGCTACTTCCTCACTGCCTGTACCTATTACAATTCTGTCCGGCTTCATGAAGTCATCTATGGCGGCACCCTCTTTAAGAAACTCCGGATTGCTTACCACATCTACCCTGAACTCGGTGTATTTGCTCACCTCGGCAGCTACAAGCTCATAGGTTCCCACAGGTACTGTGCTCTTGTTGATAACTATTTTATTTGCATTCATGGCTCTGCCAATGTCACCGGCAACGGCGATAACATGGTGAAGATCAGCACTGCCGTCTTCTTCAGGAGGCGTGCCCACGGCAATAAAGATAATACTGCTCTGTTTAACAGCCATTGATGTATCCACAGAAAAATGAAGCCTCTGCTCTTTGACATTTCTGTCGATGAAAACATCGAGCCCGGGCTCGTATATAGGCAGTTTTCCCTGCTTGAGACCTTGTATTTTTTCTTGATTATTGTCTACACAGATTACGGTATTTCCCATTTCTGCAAGACAGGCTGCTGCAACCAGCCCCACATACCCGCTACCAACAACTGCTATTTTCATCAGGAAACTCCTCTATACATAAGTATCTATGATAATAATATGATGCTTTCCCCATTACTTGAACGGTGAGAATATGAAATATCAGCTCTTTTGTAAAGGATAATCAATCGCCGGAGACCAGAACTCTGTTCTCTCCAACTCTCTTCGTGATGTTTCTGCCGTCAAGCACCACAGCCCACAGAAGAGCAATCTTTCTGGATACCCCCAGAGCTTCACGAAGTTCACCCAGCCTGAAAGAACTGCTTCCGAAAGAACTGGTAACAATCTGCCGAACCTTTTCTACAAAGTGTTCTGTGGTGATCAGATTCTCATCCAGGCTGATGAACAAACCTCTTGTCAGCAGCGCCTCAATATCCTCTTTTCTTCTTCCGGGAACAGGCAGCTTAACGCCGCGGAGACCGGCACTTTCAACATCAGAAACAATGCTTTCTGCGAGTTTTAATACATCACCGGATAACTTGTCGGAAAAACTGCGGAGACACAGGTAATCTCCCCTCTTCTGTATTTCCCCTGCATCCTGAAGCCTCGCGAGACACAACCGCACAACCCAGACAGCGGTATCCGGCGGAAGCTTTCTGGCAAGGTGGGCAGAGGAAAGTCCGGGACTGAGGGGAACATTACGGTGTATTGTACCGATGCTTCCCAGAATCTTGCGCTGAATATCTTCCACTGCTACTGTCAGTATCAGCCGCCGTGCTCTGCCTTCTCCCACCGACAGCACTCTGCCCTGTTCAACAAGCGAATCTGCAGCTTTATTGAAGTCTACAGGTTCTGCACCTGTCTGCCGGATAAAGTTGTCTGCCTCAAAGAAATAACCGGGAGCATCTTCCAGTGTTTCGAACACAAGATCCTCAAGCTCCCCGTGTGTAAGAAGATCGAGGTGCTGAAGCCTGGCTTCTCTGAATCTGGAACGAACCTTCCTTGTTCCGGTATCCAGGATAGTACCCCCGCCTATGGTAACCACAGGGGAATACCTTCTTATCACGAAGCGGTCTCCAGGCATTGCAACCACAGGATGCTCAAGCTGGAAGTGAACGTATCCGGTTTCTCCCCGAAGCAGGGGTTTCCCCTCCACGGGAATTGCTCTAGCCATAACCTCTGCGGTACCCACATGAAACCGCACCCTCTGTCTGATGAGAAGATCAACATTGCGTTGAAGCATTGTACACACGGTGTCCAGACTGCTCAGAGTTTTAAGAAAGCCCGGCTCTCCGGCAACGCTTCCCCTGTGAACATCTTCTTTCCGGATACCTGTGAGATTCAAAGCAATTCTGTCACCTGCGAAGCCTGTCTCAGTATACCGCTCCTCGTTAACACCAAGCTCTCGCACTCTGAAAGTTTTGCCGGAAGGCTGAATTTCAACTGAATCCCCCACATTTATCTTTCCCGAAAGACCAGTTCCGCACACGATGGTTCCAAAACCCTTCAGAGTGAAAATTCTGTCTACAGGCATTCGGAATCTTCCATGAGAACTCTTCCTGTCAACATCTGCCGCCATCTCCAGCAGAGCCTTTCTCAGTTCTTCCATACCGTATCCTGTTCTGGCTGACACATGCAGGACAGGTGAAGATTCAGCAGGTGTTCCCTGTAGAGCCTCCCTCACTTCCTCCTCTGCAAGTTCAATCAGTTCTTCCTCTACAAGGTCACACTTTGACAGAGCAACAAGACCTCTGTTAACCTCAAGAAGGCGAAGAATATCGAGATGCTCCCGGGTCTGGGGCATCACCCCCTCATTGGCGGAAACCACAAGAAGAAAGCAGTCAACAGTTGCAACTCCTGCAACCATGGTTTTAACAAATTTCTCATGTCCCGGAACATCAATGAAAGAAACAGACTCTCCATCAACTGTCTCAAGAAACACATAGCCCAGCTCTATTGTAATTCCCCTTGCTTTCTCTTCCTTCAGCCTGTCGGGATCAACACCTGTCAGCGCCAGAATAAGACTGCTCTTGCCGTGATCTATATGGCCTGCAGTGCCGATGATCACGCCCATAACTCTGCAATCCTCTTCTGGAGAAGTTCAGCCAGAACGGTATCTTCAGCCTCGGTAACAGCTCTCAGGTCAAACTTTGCAGCCCCTTCTTCCAGCCTTGCCGCAACAGCCGGACTGGAAAGACGGAGAGATTTCAGCAGAAGCTCCGGATCGGGACAGACCACAGAAATACCGGCAGAAGGTATTGCATAGTCGGGAAGGCTGCCGCTGCCCACGTAACTGCTCATTTTCTCCGGTTCCAGTCTGCAGCCTGAGGGTACCGACACAGAGCTGATAATCGCCTGGGCTCTTTCAAGCAGTTGACCCGGCTTTCTGGAAAACGAATGGTAAACCGGATGGTTGTCAGCGATGAAATCATCCTCTTCCAGAAAAACCCGGAGCGAAGCTTCTATGGCAGCAATTGTAAGTTTTCCCACCCGGAGAGCTCTGGCCAGAGGGTGTTTCTTTATATTCGATATATACTTCTTCATCCCCAGAATAACACCAGCCTGAGGACCTCCTATAAGCTTGTCTCCGGAACAGGTAACAACACTGGCTCCGGCTTGTATACTGTGAACTATGGTGGGTTCAGAGG
>JAGGYZ010000260.1 GCA_021162285.1 Candidatus Fermentibacteraceae bacterium | reverse complement strand
AGCAGACCGTGGCAGGGGCAGGAAAGAATTCAAAGAATTCTACCTGGCAGGCGGTGGTTCGCTCTCATCGTACTACAGATTCATGAAAAAGGCCGACACTGTCAGCAAAGAGTACGAACAGGCGTTGAAAAACAGTATAGAATCAGGAGAGATGCGTAGAAGCTGGGGGGGAAGCTCGTTTTTCTGTATAAAAGGTTACAAAGCCAAACTGAAGGCGGAAGAATGATTTTTTACGGTGTTGTTCTGGTTCTCCTGCTGCTGTCTTTTTTCTCGGATAGAAAGAAGACTCTCAAAGCCCTGAAGATAGCCTGGAAGAGATTCACAGGTATACTGCCGGCATTTGTATTGATGCTTGTACTGGTTTCGATATCTCTCTACCTTCTTCCACATGAGCTGGTTATGAAATACCTGGGAGAGGAAGACATCTCCAGAGGAATGGTAATCGCAATGCTGGCCGGATCGTTGACTCTTATGCCGGGGTTCATAGTGTTTCCGCTGTGCGGGATCCTTCGGGAACAGGGTGTGCCGTACATGGTTCTTTCAGCGTTCACAACTACTTTGATGATGGTGGGTGTTCTTACCCTTCCTGTTGAGAAACAATACTTCGGAATAAAAACTGCCCTTGTGAGAAATGGAGCAGGCCTGATAATTGCAGTAATCGTAGCAGTTGTTACCGGGCTGGTATTTTCTGAGGTGGTGCTGTGAAAGCCAGATTTTCCACCGTTCTCTTCGCAGTTTACAGTGTGTTTGTTGTTGCTTCACTGGTGTTCGGGTTTCAGCCGGGGAAAGACATAGGCAATAACTTTCTTGCCTTTACACTGTCCATGCTGAAGATACTTCCAGGTGCTTTCATTCTTATAGGATTGTTTCAGGTCTGGGTGAGTCGGAAGAGGGTTGAGAAGCACCTTGGGGAAGAATCATCATTCCTGGGTTTCCTGTGGGTATTGTTGCTTGCCGGAACCACCGTTGGCGGGCTTTACATAGCGTTCCCCGTGGCCTATGCCCTGTACGAAAAGGGTGCAAGAATTCAGGTAGTGCTGGCTTATCTCGGATTTGCTGCAGTGAGCAGAATACCCATGATGATTTTTGAGGCCTCGTTCATGGGTGTAAAGTTCACCTTTGTGAGGCTGGCTGTGTCCATTCCTCTTGTGGTGGTTTCCGCGGTAATCCTTGGAAGGTACCTGAAAGCCTCGAACTGGAAGATGACATCTCCGCAATAAAGTACTTCAGCAGATTCAGACCACCGGACGGGGACAGATGTCTCTTCTGCCGCAGGTCTCGCAGAACTGACCCATCCAGATACTGTCGAAGTAGCTTTCCAGCAGTTGTATTTCTCCAGACTCTTCAGTAACAGTTCCACACTCAAAATTCCGTCGCCGGTCAGATTTCATGCCAAGTCCGGCTCCTGTGAGATTGGCGCTTCCGGTGTACGCAAAACGGTTGTCTACGATCACAATCTTGGTGTGAATTCGCGGGCACAGTTGCATCTCAAACCCGTCTCCTCTGTGAAGCTCTGAGAGTTCAGATAGAGTGTTGAGAAATGGAGCAGACGGTTTTGCTCCGTGCAGGATCCGTATGCTTACCCCTTTTCTTTGAAGCTTTTCAAAGTGATAGAGCAGGGGAAGGCTTTTACGCCTTCCCCCGGTAACATGCAGATCCTTTACATTGGCTGTTGCGATCCAGATTCTGCTGTGTGCTTTCAGTATACCATTCTCAACAACCTCTTTGTAGTGTTCCGAGTCAAAGATCAGCTTCACTTTATCGCTTTTCTGGCTTCTTTGTAAAGGGACCTCCTCTGTTTGGCTATGGTTGATGAAACCTCATATTTTGACAATCCTGCGCTGGTTGCGTAGTTATCAAGAAGAGCCTTCTCTGTGTCATCGATCCTGCCGTCTGCCAGCGACATTCGAACCATAGCTTTCAGTACTTCCATGGCCTCCGCAGTGTTGGCAGGTCTTGGAAGCTGCGCATCAGGCTGTTTAACGGTGTTGATGATGGCAGACAGGCTGTCCTGCGATATACCCCGCTGGCTGGCAAAGGAGGCCAGCATATCCATTTCCTTCGCGTCCAGCTCTCCATCTGCATACATGGTGCTGGCCATGGCCATAAGAAGAATGTCAGCGGAAACACTTGATGTTCCTGTTACTGGAGATACAGACGCAGAGTTTATTCTGGCAGTGGTGAAGGCACCTATGGATTCAAGAACCCATGCGCCGCTTCCATCATTCAATGGTCTGCCGCAGTATTCGCATGAGCCTGAGTCGTCTCCGCTGTACGGGGCTCCGCAGCCCGGGCAGTGGGCACTGTTAAGCTGGGTGGCAGCAAGGGTGGTGACTCCGTGTTTTCTTACCAGAGTAAATATCTGTGGTCTTATGGTTTTGGGTCCTCCGCCTTTTGCATTTCCGGTGTGATCGATCCAGCTGTTGGCAGCTGACCACTTCACAAGTACCTGCACCCGGTCAAAATCGGTTCCCTGAACTACGCTCTGCACCTCAACAGCACCTACAGCAGCATCGGCGAAAAACATATGTGAGTTTCCATCCCGCGTGCTTTCCAGGCTGCTTTCGAGGGAATCAGAGTAGTCTGCAGTGGCCATTTTCCTTACCGGGTTGGCACTGGATTCAAAGTAGCTCTTGATGTATCTCCAGAATATCACTGAAGTGGTGTCTTCTATGGTTTGAAGGTTGAAAGCCGGATCGGCTTCCACCATTGCCGTGTACCCTGGAACTGCAGATGGACTGGTTGCAGTGCTCCACTCTATGGACTGTGTTATCTCACTGAGTACCCAGTCGTATTCTCCACTGGTAACAACAGCATCACAGTACTGGCATTTACCGGAGTCGGACAGTTCAAGATTTGCTCCGCAGTTCGGGCACACACCCTCAACCAGCCCCTTCCCGGCAAGTGTCTGAGCTCCGGGCTTTCTGAGGAAACTCCAGTATTCGACAAATGTGCCGGAGTAGTTGTCTCTGATCTTCTTGCCGGTGATGATGTCAACATCAGTGTCTTTTGCTTTTGCAGTTATCCTGAGATGTATTGAATCGAAGTGCGAATCACTTTCAATGGAGGTAATCTCAGTTTTAAGAACCTGTACATTCTCCATTCTGTTTCGGATACCCTGTGTCTTCTGCATATCAATCTGCAGTGAGAATCTTTCGTTCACTCCGTCACTGATGAATCGTCTGACTTTCGAAAGGTCCTGGTCTGACCATGCCTGCTGAATTTCAAGGAAAGCTGCTTCCGCCTTTTTCATCAGCGCAGCAGAGGTGAACTGCGGGTCCCTCGCCTTTATATTTGCCAGAGCTGTCTGCGTTGCCACAGAGTCCTGTGACTGGCTCAAGTTCCGATTTCCCGCCTTTTGGATAGTGCTGTACTGCATGTTCAAACGTTTTTTCTTCACGATGATAGATATCACAATAATAATTATTACAAGAGGAATACCAATAGCAGGTTGTTCTATGCACAATCTTAAGAGGAAGTAGATAAGAATACCCAGTCCGTTACCGCCTCCGCCGGAGCCCCCGGAGCTGCTTCCGCCGTAGCTGTGCCCGCCTCCGGCTCTTGCAAAGGCTATGCCTGCGGTGGAAACTATCAGGGCTACCAGAAACCAGGTGAAAAACGGGAATTTCTTCCTCGATATCATGTCGTACCTCCCGGTGGTGCGTATATTCAACAGTCAGGATTGCACAGGTAGTCTATCCATTGAGAGGTGTGATGTCCATATTGGAAGTCCGGCAGAGAATCACAGATATCAAAGGAACTGTCACTGTGGTTGTTAACGATGGAACCAGACCATCCTCCGCCGAATATCTCTACGAGTTAAAACCTTTACTTGAGGGTAGAGCAAGGTTTGTGTTTGCAACAGGAACCCACAGACCTGTAACACCACAGGAAGAGCTGTTTATTCTTGGAGCGGCCTTTGCCGGGAAGGTGTCTGCGGTAAACAATATGTGTGATGACGGAACTCATATTCCAGTGGGCACAACATCCAGGGGAACGGAAGTGGAAATGCACCCCTGGATGCTGGAAGGTCCGGTTGTGGCACTTGCTACAGTTGAACCCCACTACTTTGCAGGGTTCACAGGCGGGCGCAAGTCATTTCTACCTGGAGTGTCTTCGCGGAAAACAGTTGTACAGAATCATTTTCTGGCCTGTCAGCCCGATGCACTGCCCGGCATACTCCAGGGGAACCCTGTGCATGAAGATATGATGGAGGGCACTGCTCTTCTTGCGGGAAAAACGGAAATCATTATGGTCAACAGGGTAGCAGGTACAGAAAAAGTATTTTGCGGTGCCTTTGATACCTCCTTCTACAAAGCCTGCAAAGCTGCTGAGTTACACTGCGGCGTCCCGGTAAAGCAGAGATACACTTCACTTGAGGTCCGCCCTGGCGGCACCCTTGAAGTAAGCTTGTATCAGGCAATGAAGGCTGTATTTCTGTGGGAACAGGCAGTTGAAGACGGTGGTGAACTTGTTCTTGCGGCTGACTGTCCAGAGGGTTTTGGAGCAGAACAGATGGAACGGCTTCTTCTCGATTCTGGTTCTGATGTTGCAGTTCCGGGTTCTGCTGAAGAATATTTACTGGGTGACCATGCCGCTCTCCGCCTCAGCAGAATAAGAAAAAGGATTAACCTGTCGTTCAAAACGGGGATTGACATGCACAGATTTGGTTTCAGCACTCCTCCTGAGAGGTGCCAGGCTACGCAGGAAAATGCCGGATTCACCTTCCCGGTATTGGAAGTCTCCAATGCGTAACGTTTTCAGAAGGAGAATTGTTTTTATTCTGTTTGCCAGCGTGGCTATATGGATGTTTCTGTGGTATACCCATGGTCTAGTGAACAAATTGAACGAATCCAACAGAAAAGACTGCGAAACAATCGCATGGCTCTGGGCAGGAGTTCAGTATCCACTCAGTGTTGCTGGAGATGAGCTTGGCATCATGTCCTGTACCCAGTGCGGATATCCGGGGAAAAGGTATGAATCCGGTGTGGAAAGTGAGTTTATGTACTGTCCTGTATGCGGTGACACAACTCTGTTTATTCGTACTGCAAGGCTTCTTCCACAGGAAAGGACAGAGGTAATTGATTTTACCAGAAGACTGTTCGGAAATCTTGTTAACCGGCTGGAATTTCCAACGATATTTGCTGATGCGAACAACAACCCCCAGATTGTAAACGGGCAGGTTGTGGATGATTTTCCTTCAGACAGAATAATGGAGTTCAGGAAGAAAATGGAAATACTGGCGGCACAGAATGAGCCTATTCCAGTGATTGCCAGGGGAGACACAATAGGTCACCTGTTTTACGGTTCTTCACCTCTTTACACCGAGATGAAACTGATACCATTTCTTGAGCTTGCTCTGCTTCTTCTGATTGCCGCAGTTGTTTTTCTTTTCCTGCGTGCAGAGATATCCAGAGACAAGGATCTGTCATGGGTGGGTTTTGCCAGGGAGACCGCCCATCAGATAAGTACACCGCTGTCTTCTCTTATGGGCTGGATTGAACTGTTGAAGGATGATTCAGAGCTATCCCAGAACTCTGATCTCAAAGATGCACTGGTTCATATGAATACAGATGTAAACAGACTCAAAAGCATCGCTCAGAGGTACGGTCAGATGGGAAGGAAACCAAATCTGAAGCCGATGAGCGTTGAAACAACGGTTTCAAATGTCGTAGACTATTTCAATGCAAGAAAAGGTCTTCTGGGCAGCGGAGTTGTTCTTGAACTTGTGCAGAGCACTGATGAGCACATTATAAACGGGAATTCAGTGTTGATCGGATGGGTTGTAGAGAATCTGGTAAAGAACGCCGTTGCATCCTGTGCCGGGATTCCCGGCGGCGGTAAAGTTACCGTAAGCTGTGAAATTGGTGATTCACCGGCGGGTGAGATAGAAATCAGAGTTTCTGACAATGGGAAGGGTATCCCTTTCGGTGACCAGGGCAGAGTGTTTCAGGCGGGATTTACTACCAGAAAAGGTGGCTGGGGGCTTGGCCTTCCTCTGGCAAGAAGAATAGTGGAAGAGTACCACAACGGGGCAATCAGGCTTCTCTCAAGCACACCCGGAGTTGGAACAGTTTTCAGCATTCTTCTTCCACTTAAAGGAAGAGGTAAAGATTGATAACGATACTCTGGGTTGATGACGAGATTGATCATCTTCAGGCCCATATCAGATTTTTAAGAAAGAGAAACTACGAAGTTGTACCTGCCAGTTCCGGGCGGGAAGCGCTTGAGATATTGAAAAGTGTACGGGTTGACCTTGTTCTTATGGATCAGATGATGGTGGGAATGGACGGGCTCGAGACCGTTTACGAGATACGCAAAAGCTACAAAGATCTGCCTGTTGTAATGGTTACACAGAGTGAAGAAGAAGAGCTTATGGACAAGGCTCTTTCAGGAACTATAGCAGATTTTCTTACCAAGCCAGTTAACCCAAGTCAGATTCTTCTTGTGCTGAAAAGGCTGCTTGAATCCGGAATGCTCAAGGTAAAAAAGGCTGCAGTTGAGGTTATTTCAGAAACGGAAAGAATCCGTGCCAGAAAAAACAACGATCTGTCCGACTGGACTCATCTCTATCACTCATGGATGGAAAAGGATATCAGCCTTGGCGGTGTACTTGATCAAAAACTGCACGGTATACAGGGTGGTGGTCTTGATCAGGTTCAACTTGGGTTTTCCAGGTTTATAGAAGACAACTATCCCCTCTGGATAGCCTCCCCTTCCACTGCACCTCTTATGGCACACAATGTTCTGGAAAGAAAGGTGGTGCCTGAACTTCTCAGAGGCAAAGGAGAGGTAGTTTTCCTTGTTGTTGACTGCATGAGGTACGATCAATGGCTGCTTATGGCAAGATCCATAGAACACTGGTATCACCGGGAACCGGGTTTTATGGTGGCTGGTCTTCCTTCCGCGACTCCATACAGCCGGAATTCTATTTTCAGCGGGCTGGTTCCAAGGGACATCTGGAGATTTTACAGAACCCGCTGGGTTGAAGAGTACGGTGTTCCCGGGCTTAACTCTTATGAGCAGATGCTACTGGACAACGCCCTGGGCAGGTTCGGCTGGCGTACAGGCAAAGATACTGTTTACACAAAAGTGTCTACCCGTCAGGAAGGTGAAAACCTGAAGCGTGGTCTCTCGTATTTTCTCAAAAACGGATTTATGGCCGTAGTTGTAAACTTCATTGATCATCTTACCCACGGCAGGTCGGAACTTGATCTGATCAGAGATATTGCACCTGATGTGCCTGCGTTCAGAAGGCTTGCAGAGGGCTGGTTCGAACACTCATTTCTCTTTGACATGATAAAGACTCTCAGTGCAAGAGATGCAACCATCGTTGTGACGAGTGATCATGGTTCTACTCAGGCTAACAGAATAACCACTGTAAGGGGCGCCCGTGGAATGTCTCACAGTGTGAGGTACAGGTTTGGTCATTCTCTTGTCGCTGATCCCAAGCATGCTATTGTTGTTAACGATCCTGCCCGGTGGGGACTCCCTGATGACAATCCAAGGAAGTCTTACCTGTTTGCCAGAGAAGATTATCTGCTTATGCAGAATGGTTTCAAGAAGGAAGACATGTACAAGTTCAAAGGATCTTTTCAACACGGTGGTGTTTCCCTTGAAGAAATGCTTGTGCCCTGTGAGGTACTCAGGCCCAAGAAGTACAGAGGATGACAAAAGAGCTTGATGTCTCCGGTCTTGAGGAGCTTGCCTGTGAGCTTGCGGCATCTGTAAAGCCGGGAGACAGGTATTTTCTTTCCGGACTTCTCGGGGCCGGGAAGTCAACCTTTGCCAGAGCATTTATTCGTTATTTGGGAGTAGAGGGAGCCATACCAAGCCCGACATTCATTATGGATTCTGTGTATAGTATCAGGGAATCCGGTCTGGTTGTTCATCATATTGATCTTTACAGGCTGGAAGGGCACAGGGAAGAAATGCAGATGCTCGGGTTTGAAGAGATACTTGATTCTGAAGCGGTGGTGCTGATTGAGTGGCCTGAGCGTATGGAAGATTACAGAGAGAGAAGAGGATGCACCATATCGATTTCCAACGGTGTTACACCGAACAGCAGGAGAGTAAAGGTTGAGTGGAATCTGGCTGGGCATTGACACCACTTCGTCCACAGGCGGAGTGGCGCTGCTTGACAACGGAAGGTTGTTGTCGGAGTTTGTTCTTCCAGTAGCCGGTTTTCACTCGGAGAAGATACTCCCTGCAGTAGAAAGAATTCTGGAACAGTCTGGAGTTCACGGTAGAGAATTATCCGGGATCGGCGTTTCTCTGGGGCCTGGATCGTACACCGGTCTTAGAATCGGCCTTTCCACAGTTCTTGGTCTTTCCGCCGGCTGGGAAGTTCCTGTGAAGGGTGTGTCTACTCTTCGTGTTCTCGCAGCATCCCTTGCAGGAGGTCCGGTATTTGCGTGCATCAGGGCAAGGGAGGCGGAGGTATTTGCAGGGGCTTTCAGCTCACCGGATCCTCTTTCAGAAGAGATAATTCCACAATCTCTTTACTCGGCGGAAGTACTTGAAAAAAACATATCAGACAGGGTCTTCGCTGCTGCAGGTTCCGGAAGAAGCGAAGTGTCATGTCCGGGGCTTGTGTGGGCAAATCCTCTTCTGGATAACCCCAGATCTTCGTTTGTTGCTCTGTGCGCCTCTTCCCTTGCGGACAGGTACGGCTTCGACAGTGAAATTGAACCCCTGTATCTTCGGGAATTTAACCAGAGGATTGTTCCCCGATGAGCGTTATCGAGTACTATCGTCCTTCTGCCGGTGATGTAGAATCACTGTTCAAACTTGAAAAATTGTGTTTTCCCAGCCCATGGGATATGAGGGAAATCGAGGCTCTCGTTCAAACAGAGCCCCTGCTCTATACTCTCGGAGCTTTTGATGACGGGAAAGCGATCGGATACATCTCAGGAACAATTTCCAAACAGGAAACACTTCACATAATAAGCCTGTGTGTTCACCCCGATTACAGACGCAGAGGGATTGCAGCGGATCTCTGCAGTCATGCGGTTTACTGGGGCAGACACATGGATGCCTGCAAAGTTGTGCTTGAGGTCAGAGAAGAAAATTCTGCCGCCAGACAGCTTTACAGAGGTCTCAGCTTCTCCGAAATGGGAATCCTGCATAATTTCTACGGAGATAATTCACACGGAGTACTGCTGGAGAAAGTTGTTGAACCTTTCAGGCATTCTCTGAATACATCGCTTTTTCTGTTCAACCGCCTTAGAACCACTCCCCGGATCGGTGTTATTCTGGGTTCGGGTCTGGGCTGGGTAACACAACCTTTTGGCAGCGGTCAGTCTATTCCGTTTTCTGAGATCCCCGGAATGGCCGGTGAAGCTGTGGAAGGACATTCTCAAACTCTGCACACCAGCGAAGACGGAGAAATAGTGTTCGTTATGGGAAGAAGGCATCTGTATCAGGGATATACCGGCCGGGAGATTGTACTTCTTCCGTCTGCTCTTGCTGCTCTGGGTGTGGGAACATGGGTTCTTACCAGTTCAGCAGGAGCTGTGGATCCCTCTTACAAAGTTGGTGACGCAATGATTTTCACAGATCACATCAACTTTTCCGGATGCATACCTGATCTTCCAGGGCGTTCTACAGCTGCTGATGTGTATTCAGGTTCACTGCAGGCAGCGGCAAAGCGGCAGATGACCGGTTCGCACTCAGGGGTTTTTGCATGTGTTTCCGGTCCGGCGTACGAAACTGCAGCTGAGGTTGAACTTATCAGAAATTGCGGGGCCTCTGCAGTTTCCATGTCTACAGTTCAGGAGGCTCTGGCACTTAGGTCCCTTGGGTGCAGAGTTCTTGCCATGGCGTTGATTACCAATGCCACAGACAGCGGTGATTCCGTGTGTCACGATGAGGTTCTCTCTGCACAGGAAACTGTAAGGGCAAAACAGGAAGGTTTCCTTGTTCAGCTTCTTGAGGGGCTGCTGGAATGAACTACAGAGAGGCGGAGAAGTGGCTTTTCAGCAGAAGACGCATGGGAATGAAGTACGGTCTCGAGAGGATGCTCTCCATGATGGAAGACCTGGGCCATCCGGAGAGACAATTTGAGACGGTTCATATTGTCGGCACCAACGGTAAAGGCAGCACCGCTGCAATTCTATCAGGAATAGCCGGAGAACTTGGAATATCCTGGGGCAGAGGAACATCCCCGCACCTGCTCGATT
>JAGGYZ010000346.1 GCA_021162285.1 Candidatus Fermentibacteraceae bacterium | reverse complement strand
GGCGTATCCTCTCTACAGCAGGGCGCTCTCCAGGACGCTCCACCGCTGGAACTGCAAAAACCGGCTCGGGGAACGGAAGCACCTTTCCATTACACCCACCACAAAAACTGCAGCCTGCTTCCCTGCAGTCCGGGAGAACTTCTTCGTCTGAGGCTCTTTTGTATTCCCGGATCAGCCACTTCCGGTTGACTCCTGTGTCAACGAAATTCCATGGCAGATCATCCCCCACCTCGAAGTCGTCATGTCCGGCTTCATCCAGCAGCTTTTCCCAGATATCCCACCTGAACAGATCACTCCAACCGTCAAAAACTGCTCCCTCAAGGTAAGCTCTTTCCAGAATGCTTTGAGATTCTTCTCCCCCGGTACTCAGGAAATACTCCACAACAGAAACCCGGGGATCATTCCATGCGACCCTTGCCTTCCTGGTGTTGCTTCGCACAAGCTGTATTCTTCTCCACAACTCTTTGTGATCAGGTTGATGTGCCCACTGGAACGGCGTGTGAGGTTTGGGTACAAAAGGTGACACCGCTGCTGTTACCTTTCTCTTCCTGCCCATTATTCCCGCCACGGTATCGGCAAGCTCAGCAATTGCCACAACATCTTCGTCTGTCTCGCCTGGAAGGCCGATCATGAAGTATAGCTTGATTCCGCTGGCCCCCATCTGTGACGCTGTTTCGGCAGCCAGCAGTATTTCTTCCTGTGAGAGTGGCTTGTTTACAATTCTTCGCATCCGCTCTGTGCCCGCTTCAGGAGCCATGGTAATACTACCCTTGAAAAACCTTTTGCTCTGGATACCCGGCAGAGAATCCGGTCTCAGCGAAGGCTGTGAAATCCTTACATGCAATTTTTCTTCAATCTCAGCAAAACCCTTCAACAGCGCATTCAACTGTGAGTAGTCACTGAAGGAAAGAGTAAGCACGCCTGCCTGCTCCCACCCGGTACTCTCTACCGCTCTGTGTATAAGCTCAAGAACATCCTCAGGTGTTCTCTCTCTCACCGGCCGTGCCAGCTGGGAAACCTGGCAGAACCTGCACCCTCTTGTACATCCCCTGGAAATTTCCACGACTGCCCTGTCGTGCGTAACCTTTGCCATTGGTACAATCTGTTTAACAGGTGCGTCTGCAATATCAAGTCTGTCTGCTACAGCCCAGCGGACAGTTCCTCCGGAGTAATACCGGGGAACCAGCACAGACGGAAGTTCCGCAGCTTTCCGCAGCTTCTGCTCCCTGCTCAAATCCGAACACAGAACCCTCATCAGGGGCAGCAGCCCCGCTTCAGCCTCACCGAGAAAAAACACATCGACAAATGGCATAAGAGGAACCGGGTTAGCAAGACCTCCACCTCCGGCCAGAATGATGGGATCTCCTGTTTGTCTGTTTTCGGAGCGAAGCTCAAGTTTCATCAGATCCAGCAGTGACAGAACATTGGTGTAAAGAATTTCGGTGGAAATACCGAACCCCACGACAGAACTCTCTCTGATGGGATCACCAGCTTCAAGATCAAGCCAGGGCAGGTCTCTTTCTTTCATAATTCTGTGCATATCAGAAGCAGGATGAAAACCCCTTCTCACACAGAAATCACCTGCTTCCAGAAGCAGATGCCTCACCACTCTCAGACCGAAATTGGATGCCCCCAGCTCGTATGTATCAGGATAGACCAGCGTAACCCTGGAACCGTCTGTTCCGGCATACGCATTGTACTCAAGGCCTATATACTGCTGCGGTCGATCAACTTCACTCAACGCACCTGAAGCCCTGTGATCTCTCAGGTCCAGAAAGAAACCTCCTGAGATACAGGATTGCTGAACAACCCACTTGTTCTTGTCTGGCTGACGGCAAGATCCAGAGCCATTTTTCTGGCGAGAGCCTCATCTGTGTTCTTCAGATACCCAAGCCTCCACAGCACGCCCCACCTGACAGAATTCACTGGAAAACCCCTGCGTTCAAGCAGATCTGTCCAGTTACCGCTCACGCTGTCTTCGAAATCCCGGACAACTATTCCAACCCACAGAAGCTCAGGATCTTCTCCATTGAGAACAGAACCTTCCCCTGCAAAGGTCCAGGTCTGTTTGTTGGGATTAACGATATCAGTAAAATGACTCACAACCTCAGAAATCGTTTTCTTCCCGCCTTCTGCAGTCTTGAACTCCCAGAGATCGTACCTGTGTATCTTAAGCGGAGGCATTTGAAGCCGCATGGCTTTCACAGTGTTAAGGGCAGTAACAGCAGCAGGATCAGGGGTGATCAGCCTTACTGCAATCTGTACTTTTTCCATTATTTCACCCCCAGATACTTTGCCAGGCCCTTAAAGATTATTGCTCCCGGACCAGGTTGTTCCTCTATGTCTTTCAGAGATGAGTTTCTTCTTTTGTCCCCCCAGAAACCCTGAATATCCGGCGGAACCTGCCACAGATGGTAACTTCGTTCCGGATGGGGCATCATTGCAAGAACATTGCCTTCTGCATTCATAAGAGCTGCAATGTTCAGTACAGACCCGTTTGGATTGTCCGGCCAGCCATCTGCAGCAGAACCGTCTGGTGTACAG
>JAGGYZ010000282.1 GCA_021162285.1 Candidatus Fermentibacteraceae bacterium | reverse complement strand
TTCTCCGCCCGGTCCAGCAACCAGAACTGGTTGCCCAGCTCCATTCAACTCTATCCTGTATCCCGAGGAGCAGTCTTCTATACCTTGCCATACGATTACAGAATCGCTGTAGACAACTGTAATACCCCCCTGAAATCCGAATGCAGATACGGAAACCCCGCGGTCAAGTTTCAGCACTTCAAGAGAGTCGCCGAACGTTGTAAGCCTGTAGCAGACCATCCGCCCGGCTGGCACAGAGTCTACCTCTACCCTTGGCATGAGGTCCATAGCTGGAGAGAGATCCACATACCGATAGTAAGAGGTGCCTGAAACACAAATTCCGACTTCAAGTATCAGTAACAACAAAGAAAGCATCAAAGTTCCTTTCGTAACGGCGTATACGCACTCCCACTCAAGACCGTATAATAGAGGCAGGCTGAGCGGAAGGAAACCATGAAATCACTTTTTTTCATACTATCGGCATGTTTTGCTGTTGCCTGCTCCAACCCTTTCGATGCTTCGATAAGCGTCAGGTACGAGGTTACCGGAAGTGCCGGCTCTGTTGACATCTCTTTTGACAATGGGGAAGGGGGAATATCACAGATGGCCAATGTGTCTCTGCCGTGGTCCTACACTCTGTCGGCAGACCCTGGAGACTATGTTTACCTTTATGCAAAAAACAGGGAAGAAACAGGCACAATTACAGTAACCATCTACAGCGACGGAGAGGTTTTTAAGAGAGCAACAAGCGAAGGCGGATTTGTTGTCGTTTCCGTAAGCGGTAATCTGGAGTAATTATACGCCGGACAATGTGAATTTCAGTTGTAAGCACTGGCCTGAGCGGTATACATTTTGCAGTATTTGCCGTTTTTTTTCAGTAATTCGTCATGGGTACCGTACTCCGTAATGCTTCCGTGATCCATAACAGCAATTCTGTCTGCCATTCTTACTGTAGAAAACCTGTGCGAAATGATCACAGATGTCTTCGCCTTGACCAGCTCTCTGAATTTCTCGAACACTGCCTGTTCCGCCTGTGCATCCAGAGCACTGGTAGGTTCATCCAGAATTACTAAAGGGGTATCACGGATGAAGGCTCGTGCGAGAGCAACTTTCTGCCATTCTCCGATTGAAAGCTCTTTTCCATTCTTGAATGATCTTCCCAGAACAGTTTCGTACCCCTGTGGCAGGCTGTTGATGAGTACATCAGCACCAGCAGCTTTCGCTGCTGCGTGTACAGCAGAATCATCGGGGGAATTTGCTATGTCTCCCAGACTGATGTTCTCTTTGGCAGTAAGATGGTACTTTGCATAATCCTGAAAAATAACCCCGATGTTCCCTCTGTAATTTTCCACTGCGAAATTCTGTATTGGAGTACCGTCAACGCTTATGGTGCCGGACGACGGGTCGTAAAGCCTGCACAGCAGTTTAACCAGCGTTGTTTTGCCGGAACCGTTCTCCCCCACAAGAGCAAGCATTTCACCGGGTCTAATAACCAGAGAAACATCGTTAAGAGCCTTTTCGCTCCTGGAAGAGTAACTGAAGTTTACATGATCAAGCACCACACCCTGTGTGATTTCTTCAGGAAATGGCTCCGGGGCTGATGGATCTGTTATGGAAGGCTCTATATCGAGGAAATCAAACAGGTTGGACAGAAACAGATTGCCCTCGTACAGGCTTGCAAGGCTCCCCAGAAGCCCTTTGAGAAAACCAAGCCCTCTCTGAAATGCCTGAAAGTACATTACCAGTCCACCAATGGTTATTAACCCGGCAAGGGCCTGTCTGGCGATAAAAGCCAATGAACCGTATATGAGAACTGTTGCAGCGATCTGTGAGACAAAATCGGAGGCTGCCCGCTTTTTTGCAATTCCAAGAACTTCCTTTCGAAGAATTACTCTCAGGTTCATGTACATCGCTCTGAAGTGCTCTCCCAGTCCAAAAAGACGAAGCTCCTTGGCGTGACTCACAGAGGTAAGCAGCCAGTGTTTGTACCATGCCTTTCTCTCTGTTTCGGTTCTTTTTCGCTGCCACAGCCAGTTTACCTTTGAAAACTTGAGTTTTACAAATACACCAGGCAGTGCAGCTGCAAGAAGAACAAGGGCGACCGACCAGTGAAACGACAGAAGAAGCCCTATCATGGCCAGCAGGGAAATACTGCTCTGAACTGTTCTTATCAGTCCGTTAACAATGCTTGTGGGTCTGTATGGTGCTTCACCCTGTGCCCTGTGCATAGTGTCATAAAACTTTGAATCTTCGTAGTAAGCCAGGTCAACTTCAATGGACTTTCTGTGAAGAATGTCCTGCATGTAATCTGTGACCACTCTGGACTGGGTCAGCTCAACAATTCCGGAAACAGACTTGACAAGCGCAGACACAAGAGCTGTACCCCCCATAGCCGCAACGAGAACACCGATATGGTAAAAAGAGCCGGTTCCTCCCGAGTTTACCGCTGCTTCAATGGAATCAATGAGCAGTTTCATCAGATACAGAGGAACCAGTGGAAGAAGCCCCTGAATGACAGTAAGAAACAGGCTGGCTACGGTCAGCTTTCTGCTGCTTCGCCACACAAGCGATACTGCCCTTCCAATCATCACTCTTCTGCCGGTTTTGTCTTTCATGACTGTAATCTAAATTGCATTACCCGCAGAGCCAAACAGGAACGGACAGCACACAGAGGGTTGTAATATCCTGCCCTTTGAAGTATCCATTGCAGTATGGGAAAAGCGGCACAACCTGACGCGGTCACAAAAGCAGCCTGCAGATGGCTTCTCTCCGGGGCCATCAAAGGAGATTATTCAGGACCTGACCCCGGGGAATCCCACGGTCTTACCTCACTGCTTGCTGAGGAAACGGGAAGAACGGAAATCAGCCTGGCAGGTGCTGCAATGTGGCTTCGTCTTGAACAGACCCTGAAACCGGTTCTTCAGAAACTGGATGCAGCGGGAATAACCGTCTGGGCAGTAAAGGGCTTTGACCTTGCCAGAACTGTCTACCCGTTTCCAGGGGGAAGGCCTATGTGTGATGCGGATCTTTTCGTGAAGGAGGAAAACCGCCGCCGGACTCTCAGTATCTTTTTTGAAAACGGCTGGCGTAAAACTTCCCACGGAGACGGCATCTTCACTTCCGGTCTGATCTCAGAGATCAAGATGATCAAACATGGAGTAATGGCCGAACTGCATACGCATATTTTCTACTTCCCCGCTACTTTTCCCGGCAGGCTTCCGGCAGATCTGTTCCTGAATGCAAGGCCAATCGGACCAGGGCTTTCAGGTTTCGCCTGGCACAATGCCCTTCTGCTGGTAATCATACATCTGCTCACAAACAAAACCGTACGTCCTGTGTGGTGGACGGATATCTGCCTTCTCTGTCTGAAGGTCACTGAAGCACAAAGCTGGGATAAATTTACTGTGAATGCATTCAGAACCGATCTTGGAGCGGCGGTGGCAACTGTTCTTTCTGAGGTGCGGGATGAATTGTCTGCTCCTGTTCCGGAAGATACAATTCAGTCTCTGAAAAACTGCGGTGACGCTAGAGGGACCATTCTAATTAAACTGAGGCGAGGCAATAAAATACCGACAATACTCAACCTGCGATACCTCACAGGCTGGAAGAGAATTTCCTGGATAGCTGCTTTGTTTCAACTTGTTGTTTCCGGCATCCGGCCGGTTACTCACCATATCTCAAAAGAGTAAGAGAATCCTCTGTGCCGTTGAACTGGTAATCGAAACTTCTTATCAGCACAAGAACATCGCCATTTTCGGCAACCTCCATTGCAAGCGGTCTGTTCTCGCGAGGAAAACTGAAAACAGTACACCTCAACTCATTGCCTGCAGGGTCAAGTTTCATCAAAAACACATCTGAATCCCAGGGTGGCATGAAAAATCCGTCATCTCGCTCATAACCGGTATAGCCCGCCAGGTATATATTGCCATCCCTGTCCAGTTCGATGCTCCGGGCACCGGCGTGAAAACGAAGATCCTCCTTCAACTCGATAAACTGCCTGCCGCTGCTGTCAATTCCCACAAGAAAGGCGAATATGTTCATACCCAGGTCGTCGGTAGTTCCGCTTATGAGAAAACTGGAATCCGCGGTTTCAACAACGTCTGACACACCGATTACCGGCCCACCCTGCAAGCGGAATTCGCCCTGCATAAGCACATCGCCTGAATCACTTAAACGGTATACTTCCCACAAAAAATCACAATCCGGTGGAAATACCGCAAAGCAACCTCCCTGTGTACAAGGAATGATCGATACCGGTATATCTTCCCGCTCTTCCAGACTGTCCAGCATCACTGTCCACAGAGTATCGCCAGATGCACTGATTTTTGTCACTCCGGCGAAAGTGCATGGATTTTCAATGTCCACCGGAAAAGGCACAGCAGTATAACTGTCTGTTCCAGCTGGAACGGGAAAAGTGTACTGTTCTCTGTCTGCCGGTGTGTAGTTTCCTTCCGCATCGACAACTCTCAGGAAAGAACCTTCAGCAACTTTTTCTATAAACTTGAAATAGCAGTTCCCATTCTCATACTTTCCCGACTCTGAAAGCTGAAAGCTGTCCGACAGTCGGCCGAGAACTGTCCACCCCGCCCCATACACAACAGAAACCAGAAACACACACACCAGTATACCCTTCACTTCACCCTCCCTGAAAGAACACTGATAACCTGTTGCACATTGTACACCGCGAACTGTTCTTTATTCAGTTTCAACTACAACGGGAACAGTATCTGCATCGTACAGAACCCGGGCACTGTTTTTAAAAAGGCATTTCTCCCACTTTACAGAATCTGCTGCTGTGTTGTGTCTGATTTTCCAGATTTCGTTTTCCCTGTAAACTAATTCGTTTTTTCTTACGAAACGATGGTTTCTCTCCACAATTGAGTAGAAGATATCCTTCTCCGCTGAACACCTTATCTCGCCACAAAGGAATTTTCCCTCAATCCAGACCTTTATCTGATAACTGTCTGTTGCTTTATTGATGAAAGAAAAATCAAGATAGTTATAGAATACCGTCGCTCCAGTGCCAAATGGGACCTTTCTTCTGTAGTCAGGAAACGGATCTGTAGAATGACGATGACGCTCTGTAACCTGAAGTGATGTATGAAGAACCATCCAGTGCAGCAGGTTTGACAACTGACACAGTCCTCCGCCAGTCATGGAAGTCAGTTTACCGAAAGAGAGTTGCAGCCCGGGCTGGAAACCCCTGCGTCTTGATGGCTTTGCGACAAGCTTCCAGAAGGAAAATGTTTCTCCAGGATGAACAACTGTACCGTCAATAAGTGACACGGCAATACGCAGGTTCTTAACCTTATTCAGCTGCAGAGTCATGTCGGTTCCCGCGAGTTTACGAAGCAGCAGAGATCGGTGTGAAAACACCGGAAACAGCAGGATGGTATCAGCTTCGGTACAAGAATACTTTCTACCGTCCAGAACAAGTCTGCACCGCCTGAACAAGCGGTGCAGACCAACTGAAACCCTGTAAAACAGGGGATTCATTGAAGAGAGAGGTTGCACTGCCTCCCCAGTCAGATCCTAGAAAAGACCTTTAACTTTGCCATCGTTGTCAACATCCATATTCTCTGCCGCAGGTTCTGCTGGCAAACCCGG
>JAGGYZ010000027.1 GCA_021162285.1 Candidatus Fermentibacteraceae bacterium | reverse complement strand
GAAATCACATCCGTTCTGTTATGCGTCCTGCTCCCCGGGGAATAATAAGGGACAGAAATGGTGTTGTTCTAACAGACAACATACCGGCTTTTACAGTGTCGCTTGTCAGCGTGGAGTTTGATACCACGGACACAGAACTTTTAAGCGAGCTTCTGAACATGGATTACAGTGTACTCCGGGAGAGACTGGAGGCAGCAGAGGCTGCTCCCTATCGTTCCACGCAGATCAGGAGCGGACTGACTGTGGAGGAAGCGGGAAGAGTAGCAGACAACATGTACCGTCTCGGTGGAGTATCTGTTGAAGTTCTTCCAAAGAGGCGATACAACTACGGTAGATCATTCTGCCATCTGATAGGATACGTGGGTCTTGCAGACAGTACGAGGGTCTATGAAGGCGAACTTGCCGGGAGAACCGGTCTGGAGAGAATTTTTAACCAGAGGCTTGCAGGTGAGTATGGAGTAGTGCGGGAAGTTGTAGATGCGCATGGAAGGGTGGTAGAGAGTTTTCATGGTGGTGATGTGGAGCCTTCTCCCGGTGAGAATATTGTGCTGACCATTGACAGCAGACTGCAGCTCACAGCGGATTCGCTTATAGCATCCACCGGTCACCCTGGGGCTGCTGTTGTTCTCAACTGGAAAACAGGTGAAATCCTTGCTCTTTCTTCAGTACCCGGTTTTGACACCAATCTGTTTGTTGGAGGTATTTCGTCGGGGAACTGGAATACTATTTTAGCAGATCCCGGAAAACCTCTGCTGAACCGCGCCTGGGCTACAGCCTACCCGCCTGGTTCTACATTCAAAATAGTTACCGCAGCCTGGCTGCTGGAGTCAGGTATAGTAACAGAAAACACCATGCCTGATCCCTGTTACGGTACATTTCACTTTGCCGGCAGTGATTTCAGATGCTGGGGAGTTCACGGCAGGTTGAACATTGTCGGTGCCCTCACACAGTCGTGTGATACCTATTTCTACCGAACCAGTATGCTCGGTGATATTGATGAACTGGCGGAATTCTCCCGTGGTTACGGTATGGGCGCTCCGGTAACTGATTTTCTTCCCGGTGAGGCTTCCGGTACCATCCCAACCAGAGAACTGCTGAACCAGTTGTTTGGTCAGGGTGGATGGGGGCTGGGCAATCTGATGATTGCGTCTATCGGTCAGGGAGAGGTTCTTGCCACACCTCTGCAGATAGCGGTTGCTTCTGCTCTGATTGCGTCGGGAGGGGAACTTCCTTCTCTTTCTGTTGTAAGGGGTGAACCCGGGACTGAGGTGCTCTGGAATACCGACACGTCGGAGGAGACCTTCAACATTGTGCGGGAGGGTATGAGACAGTCTGTCTCTTCCAGCAGAGGAACCCTTCACCGATCAATGAATTATCTGCCTGTTGAGGTTTTCGGTAAATCCGGAACCGCCGAAAGCGGACAGAACGAAGATCACGCCTGGGTTACAGGTTATTTGCAGGATCCGATGCCAGTTGCGTTTGCTGTAATTATTGAACACGGTGGTCACGGAGGAGCGGTTGCCGGCCCGGTGGCTGCAGGCATAATTGAGAAGATACTGGAGATTTCCAATGAGACACAGTGAAAAAACAGACTGGTTTTTCATTGTTGCTCTGGCACTTCTGCTGATCCTTGGGCTGATGAATGTTTACTCTGCCTCAGGTTCTCAGAAAACCCTTTTTACACACCAGCTGTTTTTTGTCCTTGCAGGGGTGCTGATTTTCTGGGGGGCGTCTGTTTTCCCTCTCAGGCTGCTTGAGGAAGCGGTTCCGTTTGTTTATTTCTCATCTCTTGTTCTGCTTGTACTGACGATATTCTTTGGCTCCGGACCTGCCGGCAGATGGCTTCAGATAGGACCGCTTAATATCCAGTCGTCCGAGTTTGCCAAACTGTGCGTAATTGTTCTTACCGCCAGGTGGCTTCCCGCCCTTCGAAGAGAGTATGTAACAGGTGGTGTTTCCCTGTACCTGACTGCTGTGGGTTTGCTTACTGCATTGACCCTTCTGCAGCCGGATCTGGGAACAGCTTCGGCTATACTGATGATTGTGTTCAGTATGATCTACTGGGCGGGCTTCGGGTTCAACTGGATATTTCTGTTCCTGAGCCCTTTGTCTGCCGCTGTTTCGTCTGTAAAGTTTGTTTCCTGGCTTGCTTTTACAGCTGTTCTCAGCTGGGTTCTCTACCGGTCCGGGGCAAAACCCCGCAGGTGGGTGTTCTTTCTTGTTATGACAACAGTACTGGCTGCGTTCACACCTGCAGCCTGGAATCTTCTTCGCCCATACCAGCAGGCGAGGCTTACCACATTTCTTAACCCCGAGGCTGATCCCTACGGGGCAGGCTGGAATGTCATTCAGTCAAAAGTGGCTATAGGATCAGGAAGGCTTACAGGTGAGGGATTTCTCAATGGAAGTCAGAATGAGCTTGCATTTCTGCCGGCAAGGCACACCGATTTCGTGTTCTCCGTCTGGGCTGAGGAGTGGGGTTTCGCAGGAAGTCTCTTTCTGCTTGCACTGTATGCCGTTCTTGCGTGGCGTATTCTCACCGGTGCCAGGCGTTCTATGAATCCTTTCAACTCGATACTGGCTGCCGGTACCGCCGCCTTTATTCTGATCCATGTGGTGGTTAACGTTGGTATGACTCTGGGTATGATGCCGGTCACAGGACTGCCTCTTCCTCTGGTCACATACGGAGGCAGCCACATTGTAACAGAAATGCTGCTTCTGGGGTTTTCCTACAACACCATAAGAAACTGGCGCAGTTACTGACAGAAGCGGATCTCTTCGTTATCATACGGTGTTCGAAAATCCAAATAGAATGGAGGGAAATATGCATCCGATTCTTTTCAAAATAGGCTCGCTGCCCATAAACAGCTATGGGTTGATGCTGGCCATTTCATTTCTGCTGGGTGTTAAACTCGCCTCCCGCAGAGCACTGAAACTGGGAATTCCGTCAGATGAAACGGTCAACCTGAGTATCTGGATAATGGCTGCCGCAATAATAGGCTCCAGGGCCTTCTATGTGGTTACCCACATGGAACAGTATTCAGATGACCCACTTGCCATTGTAGCTTTCTGGAATGGTTTGTACGGATTGAGCATGCTTGGCGGTGTTGTTCTGGCTATGATTGTTGGCTTCGCATGGATTTTGAAAAAGAAGTGGCCCCTGTGGTCTTTTGCTGACGCTGTGATTCCATCATTTGCCCTTGGTATCTTCATCACTAGAATAGGTTGTTTCTACAACGGATGCTGTTTCGGCCGTGAAACAGCCTGTTCAGTAGGTATCGCGTTTCCCTCCGGCTCAATTCCATATGCTATTTTCGGGAATGCGCCTATTCATCCGACACAGCTTTACAGCTCACTGGGAGGGCTGGTCATACTGCTGATACTCCTCCTTGCAGACAGAAGACGCAATTTTCCAGGGTTTATTTTCTCTATGTTTCTGGGACTGTATGGTGCTACAAGATTTGGTATGGAGGAATTCAGATACTTTGATCATACGCCTACAGGAATTCTCGGGTACAGTGTTTTTGCAGCCAGACCAGGGATGACCGATAATCAGGTTATCAGTCTCTTTATGGTTCTGTTTTCCTTCGTTCTCGGAGCATGGCTTTACTATCGGAATCAAAAAAGTTCATCCTGAGCCTTCTGGCTCATCGGTGCAGAGGCTGCGGAAGCAGGATTGAACCCGGAGCAGGCAACTTCTGCAGGTGGTGTCTTGTAAGAATGTACCCCCATGGAGAGCAGATGGCCGGTGGGACCAGGGTCTTCACAGCTTTTCTGCACTCCGGAGTTGTCCGTGAGATGGTTCTCCGTCTGAAATTCGGTGGAGAGAGAAAACTTGCAGTTACCCTGGCGGAACTGGCACTGAGCTCGTGGAAAGAAATTCCTTTGTCTGATGACACTGTAATTCCCGTACCTGCGTCCCCGGGCAGACTTAGGGAACGGGGCTACAATCAGGCTGCTCTTATCGCATCTGCTGTTTCCAGGGCAACGGGAGCCAGGTTCATGCAGCCGCTTATCCGATCCGGTGGAGAGTCACAGATCGGTATTCCGGGAGACGCAAGACCCGGTAATGTCCGCGGGAAGTTTTCAGTCAGACTCGGAACAAGGTGCTCAGGTAAGGTCTGGCTGATAGACGATGTAATGACCACCGGAGCTACTATCACGGAAATTGTTTCTACTCTGTCAGATGCCGGAATCCGCAGGCTTCAGCCGGCGGTGGTATGCTTTCGCAGAATAGGTGAAAAGAGTATTATTCCCCGCAAGGAGGTTAACCATGCAGGGGTCTGAAAATGCAGTTCGTAATTATGTGCACAAGTTGAAGTTTCAGGTGAGAGATACTCTTCTTGCAGCAAGGTATGGACTTAACGCAAGAAGCATCTGGGTATTCTGGAAGGGAATGGTACTGGCCTGGCTGGTATGGGCATTCTTTGTGTATGCCGGCTTCCTGGCAGCTGGAGATTCGGTAACGGAAAGGTTCCGTTCGGCAGTGCTGTGTCCCCTGCCGGACAGCCTGTTTATGAGCAGTGTTCCTTCGGTAATTCTTCTTGTAGCAGGGACGCTCCTGGCTTTCTATATCTACATGCTAACGGCATTGAAGGTTTCAAGGCTGACATTTGAACAGCTCCGGGGGGATCAATTCTTTTCAGATACGGATGCCCGCAGATTCTGTCGGTCCAACTGGAAACCTGTTGTGGCCACACCTCTGGTGATTGCGCTGGGGATTGTGTTCGGCCTTGCCCTGATTGCCCTGGCAGGTGTTGTTGGCAGTATACCTGCTGCCGGTCCTGTGATTGCAGGTCTGCTGGCTGTACCTCTGTGGGTGCTTGGTCTGTTCCTGATTCTTGCCTTCGCAGTTCTGGTGCTTTCCGTGTTTCTGGTTCCAGTGATCACGGCTTCAACAAAAGGGGATACATTCGAGTGTCTTTTTGAAGTGTTCAGCGTTGTTACATCACAGCCTATGCGCCTGTTCCGGGGATTTGTTACCGGGCTTTCTGCAAGAGTTGCTGCTCTTGCAGTATTTTCACTGTTTGCGTGGGGTTCCGTCTCAGTAGTTTCTTCAGTTGTTTACAGAACTGCTGGAATTCAGGGTCTGGGAGACGCCATGGAATCCGGTTTTTCCAGAGTCGCTCCGGAAGTGGTTCCCTTTTACTCTTCCATTTTCAATCCGCTTTCTTCAACTGAACACACGTCGTCGTCGTGGAGCGGTACTGCAGAGCTTGTGGTTTCCCTTTCAGGCGCGGCCATCCTGCTTGTACTCTGGGCATACTGGCTGTCCAGCTGTACGGCACAGTGGACCATCATGTACCTGGGGCTCAGGTTCAACCGTGACCGGGAAGATCTCCTGCTCAGAGCAGATGAAGAAGAGTACAGAGAATTCAGGAAAATTCACAGCAATGCATCCCGCGATGGGGGCAGGAAAGAGGAATGAGTTCTCAGAAATTCGTTCACCTTCATCTGCATTCAGAGTACAGCCTTCTCGATGGAGCCATTCAGTTTGGCAGACTAGGTGAGTTTCTTGTTAAAAACGGAATGGACGCTGTTGCGGTAACTGACCATGGAAACATGTTTGGAGCTGTGCAGTTCTGTGACAAAATGGAAGCTGCCGGTGTAAAGCCAATAATTGGCAGCGAGGTTTACCTTACTCCAGGAAGTATGCGCGACAGGAAGAGAGAGTCCGGCAGACCGAAGTACTACCATCTCACTCTGCTTGCTTCCAGTGAAGAGGGATACCACAACCTGATAAAGCTTTCAAGTGCGGGGTATCTCGATGGCTTTTACTACAAGCCCAGAATAGACAGAGAGCTGCTTGAAAAGCACAGTGCCGGGTTGATAATAGGATCAGCTTGTCTTCAGGGTGAAGTTGCCCAGAACCTTCTTCAGGGGAGAAGAGATGAGGCAGTGAAAGCTGTCCGTTACTACCAGAGCCTGGTGGGGAAAGACAGGTTCTTCATTGAACTGATGGATCACGGGCTTGCTGATGAAAAACAGATACTCACGGCGCTGGCTGAGGTTGCAGAAGAGACAGGAGCCCTGCCGGTTGCCACCAACGATGCACACTACCTGTCGAAAGAGGATGCAAAAGCCCACGAGATTCTGCTGTGTCTTCAAACCGGTAAAACCCTGGATGACCCGGGAAGAATGAAATTTGAGACCGAGGAGTTTTACGTAAAAACTCCAGAGGAAATGGCCGTTCTTTTTGATTGGATTCCAGAAGCGGTTTCCAATTCAGTCATTATTGCAGACATGTGCAATTTCTCAGTTAAACAGGGTGAGTTTCTTCTTCCTGATGCGCCAATGCCTGAGGGTTATGCCAGTCAGGGTGACTACCTGGCTTATCTTGCAGGTGAAGGGTTGATGAAGAGGCTGGGAAGGCAGGGTACAGACAAGGAAAGGGAGAGACTCGAATACGAGCTTGGAATTATCAACGGTATGGGTTTTCCCGGGTACTTTCTTATCGTATCTGAGCTGATGCGCTGGGCGAGAGCCGAAGGTATTCCTGTTGGTCCCGGCAGGGGATCTGCAGCTGGAAGTCTTGTTTCATTTGCCGTGGAGATAACCGACGTTAATCCTCTGGACCATGATCTGAGTTTTGAGAGATTTCTGAATCCCGCAAGAGCCCAGATGCCGGACATAGATCTTGACGTGTGTGTAGAACGAAGATCTGAGATCATTGAGCACATCAAGCAGTTGTACGGTAAGGACAGTGTCTGTCAGATAATTACCTACAACAGAATGAAGAACAAAGCCGCTATCCGTGATGTTGCAAGAGTTCTTGGCATGACCTACGACGAAGGAGATATTCTTTCCCGGCTTGTAGGTGAAGCAGATGATGGCAGTGGAAAAAGCCTTCTGGAGATGGCAGAATCGAATCCTGCCCTGAAAGCTCAGGTAAAGCAAATTAGCAGGGCATCCACGCTTATCGAGTATGCGGACCGTCTGTCTGGAATTGCCAGACACGCCGGGGTTCACGCTGCAGGTGTTGTAATAACCCCCGGCCGTCTGGACAGGTACGTACCCCTTTACTGGAACAAGGAAAAAGGTGTTACTACCCAGTACGAAATGAAGGCTGCCGAGAAGATAGGTCTTCTCAAACTTGATGTTCTGGGTCTGAGAACCGTAACTGTTATTGATCACGCCGAAAAAGCTGTGAAGCAGAGAGAACCGGATTTCTCAATAGAGAAAATCCCGTTTGATGATCAACCTACCCTTGAAATGATAAGTTCCGGTAGAACCTCGGCTGTATTTCAGCTGGAAGGCAGCGGTATGCGTGGGGCTCTCAGGAAGATCGGTGTAAACCGTTTCGATGATGTAACTGCTGCTGTGGCAATATACCGCCCCGGGTCCATGCACATGATAGACATCTACGCAGACAACAAGAAAAAGGCTTCCAGGGGAGAAAGCATCAGCTATCCCCATCCGCTTCTTGAAGAAGTGCTTTCCGACACCTACGGAGTAACCATCTACCAGGAGCAGGTAATGCGTATTGCAAATGTTGCAGCAGGCATGACCATGGTTGAAGCAGATAACCTTAGACGGGCTATGTCGAAGAAAATAGCTTCAAAGATGGCGAAGATGAAGACAGTGTTTCTTGAAGGAACTGCAGAAAAAGGAATTGGAAAGAAGAAAGCTGTCGAGATATGGGGGTTGATCAAGAAATTTGCAGAGTACGGGTTCAATAAGTCACATGCCGTGTGTTACGCCATTATTGCGTACAGAACAGCATATCTGAAAAGGCATTACCCGGCAGAGTACATGGCAGCGTGTCTGACAAGCGAAATCGGTACGGTGTCAAAGCTGCGATTTCTAGTTAAAGAAGCTGTGCGCATGGGGGTTGCTGTTGCAGGCCCTTCGGTTAATCAGGGACTTGCCAGTTTTGTTGCCTCATCTCCTGATGAGATTGTTTATTCTCTGGCTGCAGTTAAAAATGTGGGCACAACTCCTGCTGAAGAGATAGTTGCAGCCCGGGAAGCAGGCGGCGAATTCAGGACCATATTTGATCTGTGTGCCGGTGTTGCCCTTGTTGAGGAATCATCCGGCCTTAACAGACGGGCTCTGGAGTCACTGATTCTTGCAGGAGCTACCGACTGTCTTGAGGGTAACCGGGCACAGCAGCTTGCCGTAATGGAACAGGCTCTTGACTATGCTTTGGCATCCAGGAAGCACCGTGATTCCGGTCAGATGTCTCTTTTCGGAGATGCAGGAGAGCAGCCTGTTGCACCTGCACTTCCTTCTGTAGATGAATTTCCCCTTGAGGACAAACTGGAGAAAGAAAAGGAGATGCTCGGGTTCTACTTTTCAGGGCATCCACTTGATATGTTTGCAGAGGAAGTGAGCGGGTTCACTACTCACTTTGCTGATCAGATATCTTCTGCTTCGCCTGGTTTCGTATCGGTAGCAGGAGTGGTAACACTGGTCAAGAAGGTGAGTTCACGCAAAGGGCAGATGGCTTTTGTTACCGTTGCAGGAAGGAAGGGTTCTGCCGAGGTTCTGTGTTTTTCCGATACACTTGAAAAGTACGGAGATTTAATCACTACCGGGGCCCTTGTTCTTCTTGAGGGAGAATTGAAACGCGGCAGAGAAGGCAGGGAAGACAAAATGCTGGTTGACCGTGTTGTTCCCCTTCATCAGTGCCGGACAATCCTCAACGCCGGTATATTTATTGAGGTGGACGGTTTTCAGTGTGGGATTGATACACTTGAGAAAGTGGCTTCCTACTTGAAGTTGAACCCTGGAAAGGCCAGAGTATTCATGAGGGTCCGGTT
>JAGGYZ010000003.1 GCA_021162285.1 Candidatus Fermentibacteraceae bacterium | reverse complement strand
GGCATGAAGTAACGGTAAAAACCGGTATGGATCAGGATGCTCTTCTTGAAACTGTACCAGCTTATGATGCCATGATTGTTAGAAGTGCTACAAAAGTCAGAGTGCCTGTACTTGAGTACTGCAAAGATACTTTGAAGCTCATCGTTCGCGGTGGAGTTGGTCTTGACAACATTGATGTTAAAGACGCTGAAGCGCTCGGAATTTCAGTCAGAAACACCCCCAGTGCAAGTTCTGTTGCCGTTGCCGAGCTGGCTATAGGTCATATGCTTGCATGCTGCAGGTACATTCCCGTTGCAGACAGGACAATGAAGCAGGGAGAGTGGAACAAGAAGCAGTACGGTAAAGGTCTTGAGCTCTGGCATGGAACTCTTGGTCTTATCGGTTTCGGTCGTATTGCCAGAGAAGTGGCGAAGCGCGTAAAAGCATTTGACATGAATGTGATATTCTTTGACCCGTTTATTGAAGATCCGGTTCTCGAGGGTGCGAAAAAAGTTGATCTCGATACACTCTGCAAAGAGTCAACTGTCATCAGCCTTCACATTCCTCACAACGATGCCACTCACTACATTCTCGACAAACCTCAGTTCGACATGATGAAAGACAATGTAATAATCGTGAACTGCGCCAGAGGCGGCACCGTCAACGAGGCGGCACTTGTTGAAGCTCTTGACTCGGGAAAAGTGTTCGCGGCAGGTGTTGATGTTTACGAAAAAGAACCCTCAACCTCTGAAAACAGTGCTCTTGTTGCTCACCCCGGGGTTGTTGCCACACCACACATCGGTGCAGGCAGCAGAGGTGCTTCAGGAAGGGTTGGTTCCGAGGTTGCAAACATAATAATAGACTTTTTCAAGTAAAAACCAGTCTCAAACCGAAAGGTAAAAACATGCTCAAAAGGGTACCAGCGATGCTTCTTGCACTGCTGCTGGCCACCGGCCTCGCCTGGGCACAGGCAGAGGATCCACCTCCGGTAGCGGCAGATTCAGAGGAAACTCTTTCTGTTGAAGAGTCGGAAATCGCGATTGATACAGCGGTATCTCCAGGCGATGGTATGATCGCTCCGAGTAACATCGTTGTTTCCGACTGGCCCAACGATGCCGGTGACGCACTTCTTGTTACATTTGATCCAGGCAGTGAAACAGGGAACGACAACTTCATAGGATATACCATCTACAGAAGAGTTCAGGGAACTGAAGAGTTTGAGATGGTAGGCTTTGTAGAGCTCGACGAAGGAACAAGTTTCACCGACGGATACGATCCCGACTTCATTGTAGAGCCAGGTGTTCAGTATGAATACATGGTTGCTGCCACTTACTTCAGTGGTGCAGAGGTGTCCAGTGAAGCTACAGCTGCTCAGGAAGTGGCCATCGGTCAACTCTACCATTCCGGTAAAACCAGAGTTCTTCTTGGCTGTGTTGTCTTTCTCGGTCTGATACTGTTCTACTTCTATGCCGCCCAGCGCGGCGTTGAAATGTACCTCAGGCCTATTGCCGGTATCGAGGCTATCGATGAAGCCATCGGCCGAGCCACAGAGATGGGAAAGCCCATTCTCTACGTGCCAGGCCTTTCAACCATCAGTGATGTGGCAACCATTGCCAGTATTACCATTCTGGGCAGGGTTGCCAAAAAGGTTGCAGAGTACGGAACGCCTCTTCTTGTGCCCAACCGTGACCCTATTGTGTACACAATTGCAGAGGAAACGGTGAAGCAGGGTTACATGGAAGCAGGAAGACCAGACGCTTTCGACAAGGACAGCGTTTTCTTTCTCACCCAGAGTCAGTTTGCGTTCGTGGCAGGTGTTAACGGGATAATGATGCGCGAGAAACCTGCAACCAACTTCTACCTGGGAATGTTCTGGGCGGAGTCACTGATTCTTGCTGAAACAGGCTCTCTTTCAGGAGCCATTCAGATAGCTGGAACGGATGCGGTTACGCAGCTTCCGTTCTTCATTACAACCTGTGATTACACTCTGATAGGTGAGGAACTCTACGCTGCCAGTGCATACCTGGGTCGTGAACCCAAGCAGCTTGGTTCCATCAAAGGCCAGGATGCCTGCAAGGGAATAATAATGGCAATTATCACCCTTGGGCTCTTGCTTTCCCTTACCGATCTTATCGCCGGCACAGAAACTCTGGTCTGGCTGAAAAACATTATTACTATGCCTGTTGTGGATTAACCCACCGGAAGGAGAGGATGAAATGAAAAGAACTGTTCCTCTTGCGATAGTCATGGTGGGTGGAATACTGTTCATGATACAGTACTTTATTCCCCACCAGTATTCGCAGACATTGTTCAACTACTACACCGAATGGGCTCCTATTGTTGGCGCGTTTGCTCTTGTTCTCGGTGTTGGAAGCCTCACCAGGCTTCACTCTCACAAGATTAAGAGGAAGGCAAAGAACTGGCAGTATAGCTACGCAGTTCTTATCCCACTGTTCGGCATACCCTTCTTCGCCCTTATCATGCCGCAGAACCTCGGTGGTGGTATGATGGAAAGTATGGGAGGAGACCGACTTACCCAGGGTGTCTTTGATTTTGCCTACATGAACATTCAGGTACCTATACAGGCCACCATGTTCAGTCTTCTGGCCTTCTATATTGCCAGTGCCGCCTTCCGCGCATTCAGAGCCAAGTCTGCTCTTGCCACTGTGCTGCTCTTCTCAGCCATCATTGTTATGCTTGGGCAGGTGCCCATAGGTGAGCTTTTGGGCAAGTGGTTTCCCAAGGTTGGTTTATGGATACTGAGGTATCCCAACCTGGGTGCGAAACGCGCTATTGGTCTTGGTGTAGGTTTTGGCGTTCTTGCAACACAACTTAAAATTATCTTCGGCGTCGAGCGTAACTGGCTCGGCGGAGCCGGCGAATAAGGGGGTGAATATGAGCATCTGGGAAAAAATGTTAGATCTGGACAGACGCTGGATATTCCTCCTTATAGGAATAGCCTGCGTAGTGCCTTTCTTTACTCCTCTGGGTCTGCCGATTCTTCCTTCACAGGAAGTTATTGCGATCTACGACTATATAGAGAACCTTACAACGGACAATGCAATATTTGTGGGGTTTGATTTCGATCCGGGAACAGCCGCTGAGAACATGCCAATGGGTGTTGCCGTTCTAAGACATGCCTTTGCCAGGCATATACCTGTGTTCATTACTGCATACGGACCTCTCGGTCAGGGCATGGCTGCCATGGCTCTGGAGGAGATCACAAACGAGGACTCTGATGATTACTATGTGTATGTGAACTGGGAAGACTGGGCATCAATCCGTGAACAGGGTATCACCGACAGGGCAGGTATTGAAGAAGCCTGGGTTGCTGCGGGAAACACTCTCGCGGAGAACGCCCATGGATGGGTGTTTGAAGGCAGAGATATTGCAATGCTTGGTTACCTTCCCTACTTCCATCTGGTGATTCTGGGCATGAGCAGTTCTATTGCCTCCCAGTTTCCGACTGATATCGGCGGTAATTCCCTTGAAGAGATGCCAATGTATCAGGATCACAAAAGCCTCAGAGACATAGATCTTGCCGTTACAACTTCTGGTTCGAGTGCCTGCGTTGCCTGGATAACCTACGGGCGCGAGAAGATCGGTCTTCCGGTGGCGTTCGGCGTTACGGCTGTTATGGCAACCGATTACTACATCTATATGCAGTCAGGTCAGATCATAGGGCAGATGGGCGGTCTCCGCGGTGCAGCAGAGTATGAAACGCTGCTTCTCCGCGATGGCTACACAAAATCTCCCGGCAAGGCCTTTGTTGGAATGGATGTTCAGAACATAGCGCATCTGCTTATTATCTTCCTTGTCATCCTTGGCAATATCGCCTTCTTTGCCGGAGGTTTCAACAAGAAGACTAAACTGAAAGGAAGGAGGTAGATCATGTCAGAGACAATAGGAATCTGGGTTGCTGCTATCTTTACAATCGGTATCTACTCTTTTCTTTACAAGGAGAACCCACTCTACCGTTTGTCAGAGCACCTTGTTGTTGGAATATCCACCGGTTTCGGTATAGCTGTTACCTTTACACAGGTACTTAAACCAAAGCTGATAGAACCCATTGTCACAGGAGAGCACGGAGCATGGCTCCTGCTTATACCCGCAATCCTCGGGCTTCTGTACATCACCAGGTTCTTTTCTGGTGTGGCCTGGCTTTCACGGTACCCCATGGCTTTCCTCATGGGAGCCGGAATGGGTATCGGCTTCCCACTTTCGATGAAGGCAAGTGTTCTCAGGCAGCTTGAGGCGTCTCTGGTCCCTCTTTACGAGGCCGGTATGCCGTGGGATGTTGTGGTCGGTAATATTGTAATGGTTCTGGGAACCCTGGCGGCTCTGATCTACTTTTTCTTCAGCAAACCCCACAAAGGCCCGTTCTTTGGAACAGGTTCAAAAATAGGTATCTGGGTTATCATGGTCGGTTTCGGAGCCACATTCGGCTTCACCGTCATGGGTCGTATCAGCCTTCTGATCGGCCGGATTCAGTTCCTTCTTGGAGACTGGCTGCACATACTGAAGTAGCCTGTATCGCCGTCGAATAAAAGAGCCCCCGGAACCACCGGGGGTTCTTTTGTTGGTTCGATACCAGACGGGAACTGTAGAAGCATTATTAATTAATATCTCACGGGAGCATTGCGTAGAGCCCCCTATCTGAAGGTATGCAGCAACAGGTATTTCGAACTGGGTCTGTTAAGAATATTCGCAGATGTATGAAAAGCATCTTCGGCTTTCTGAAAGATCCAGTGAAGGAGCTGTATCATGGCTCAAGCCATACCGTCCTAAGCTGTAAATACCCGGGTTTGCCTACCTTTGCGAAATTGAGTTTGAGTTCTCTGTAAAAAGCCAGTAAAGCAAAGGAGAAAAGATGTCAACTCGATTTACTGAAGCAGTTGTGTGGATCGCTCGTGTTACCTCCGCTGCAGTTGTCTTGCTTATTTTGATTCTGTTTGCTGGAGATAGTGTTGAAAACGGTTTCAGCCCTGTGCAGCTGACTTTGCATTTACGTATAGTACTACAGTATCAAGGGAGTGCTGTTTATCAGTTCGGAAGTGATGGCTGAAAAAGGGAGGGATTCTAATGAAGGCAGTTGTTCTTGTTCTGGGTGTATTGCTGGCGTTGTCCGGCTGCGAAAATTCCACAGGGCCATCAGGCGGTGGAGGTTCGGAAGAACTATCTGATGTAGAATACTGGATGTACCAGATACAGGATCAGCAGCAGGACGGAGCAATAGAAGCCCTTGGAGCTACACACTACGATATGCTCGTTATTGACCAGACCCGCTCCATTGTCGGGGAGGTGGGCTGGGACAGTGCTGCAGATGTTGAGTACCTGCAGTCAACAGGGAAGATGGTTATCTGTTACATTGATGTAGGCGAGGCTGAAGACTACCGCTGGTACTGGCAGGATGGCTGGGAAGT
>JAGGYZ010000106.1 GCA_021162285.1 Candidatus Fermentibacteraceae bacterium | reverse complement strand
TTTTTGTAACATACCCGCTGAGGATTCTGGCAAGAGGTCTCACATGAAGCTCATCTTTCCCTAGAACAAAATACCTGCCCTGGCTTCCACCAACCGCTTTCTCGCTTACAAACAGCGTGTCGTCACGGGAAAGCACAAGCCCGGCACCGGTAAGACCCTCCTTAATAGCTTCTGCAAGATTATCTCCTCTTAGAATCATTCTTGTTTTTACGGGAATTCTCAGCCAGCTTGTACCATCAATTGTAATCAGTGGAGCCTTTGTCTGCATATATTCCTCCCAGGTTCTCCTTAAGGGGGTTATTGCTTTGAATCTAATTGAATCCATGTCTGCTGAAGTAGAGAAGGCTGAGCATTCTCTGATTATTCTGCCTGTAGGCAGCCTGGAACAGCACGGCACCGAAGCTCCTCTGGGTTGTGACGGACTGGTTGCGGAAGCCATTTGCAGAAAAGCAGGAGAAATTACTTCCACTCCGGTTCTTCCCACTCTTTACTACGGCTGTTCCCACTCCCACACTTCTTTTCCCGGTACTTTCTCTCTCTCGTTCGAAACTTATTCGAAACTGCTTTGTGAAATAATCCGCGAGGCGGACAGAAACGGGTTCAACAGTATTCTGATTGTCAGCGGACACGGAGGTAACCGACTGGCGGCAGAGAAGGCAATGGAAGAAGCTGGCGGAATAATAACCAGCAGTTACATGGGCTACTGGCAGTTCCCAGGTGTTCAGGAAGAGGAAAACCGCCTGTTTAAAAATACAGGCTACCACATCACCACATCGGAAGTATCAATGGTCTGGCACATTCTCTCCAGATCAATTCCCGGAAAATTCTCAGGCTGCTATCCTCCAGCACAGCAAAAAATGACGGTTGTCTCTCCCGAACAGTGGAAACACCTCTACCCTGAAGGCGGAGTGGGAGCAGACCTCTCAGATGCCTCAATAGAAAAGGGCAGAATACTGTTTCAGTTCATCACAGATTCAATGGTAGATTCCACTCACAAAATAAGGTAACCCGGTTACTGAACCTGCCTGTCCTTTCACGCAAGACGTCAATGCCTTGCTTGATGACCATATAACCACCAATCAGAATGTCAGAATCAAAAGAAGCACAAACTACGCTCATCATGGGCTGCTTCGGCTCAGGTTGGAAACAACTCAGGCGGTTACGATCTCAGCTGGACGTCCTCTGCCTTTAACACTTTGTCGGCAGGGGCAGGCTGGATCTTCCTTACTTACGAGGGAACCAGTTCAGGCGATAACCTGGGATACTACTACACAACAAACACCGTATCATCCTGGACTTACGGTACTGCAATGGGAGGATCCGGAGACCAGAACATGTCCAGCATCACCGCTTACAAGGGCGACGGAGCAGCAACTCTGGCGTTCAACAGCGATCCTGGCGACTCCACCATGTTCTGCTGGGCCAGTGCCAGTTCGCCAAACAGTTTCTCAACACCTGGACGCATCAATGACTACAATGCTACAGGATTCTGGCCACCAGCAGCAGGCTGGGCTGGTAACATGTCCGCTGTTCTTTACATCAACTGGAACAACGACTACGCTCTTTACTTCGACTGGTACGGGAACACGCCCATTGCCGAAGACCAGTCAGCCTCTATGAACGGAACCTTGTCTATAACCTCATCCCCCAACCCGTTCACCACAACATCCAATGTTTCCTTCAATGTTGTCGGTACAGAACCCGTTTCTGTATCCATTTACAACATTTCCGGCCGACTTGTAAAAACCATTATAGACAACGAGTACCTCTCTGCAGGCGACCACTCGGTACAGTGGAACGGAATTGACTCCAGGGGAGCTTCTGTTGCTCCTGGTGTTGCTTCTGCCGCCTTGACACCGGCAGCTCTGTTCTCTCAACCAGAATGGTAATGGTTCCGTAGCCCAACCACTAAAACACAGAGCCCTCTGCTGAAAAGCAGGTGGCTCTTAACTGACCGGTTATTTCCCTGTTTAACGTACCGATTTTTCCTGCTTTGAAGTACACTAAGCAGCATAAAACCTGAAAAAAAACACCGGCATTCCTGCCGGGACAATACTTGGTAGAGGAAAGAGTGCTTCGTTTGAACCTTTAACTGGAATGGCTTAACGGCTTTCCTTCAGTATGAATCTTCTGCAAACAAGTTTACATACTCCCGGTACATATACTTTCTATGCCTTTTCCGACCTGTTATCTCCACCAGTATCTTCATTGCCTTCATACTCTTCACAAGCTCATTAGCCGACGGATATGATGTGCCAGTTACCGCCTGCACTTCTCGTACAGACACAATAGGATTCGTATAGAGATGCTCCAGCACCTGCAAGGCTCCCCCTGCTGAGTGTGATAGGGTCGCAGTAATCAGATTTCTGTGTTTCTCTCGTAAAAGGATTATCAGCTTTGCAGCAAAAGCTGCCTGAGTACTCACCGCTTCCACTCCCCTTAAAAAGAAGATCAGCCACTCTTCCCACTCTCCATTTTTGCGAATGTTCTGCAGTCTATCGTAGTATTCACTGCGGTTGTTTTTCAGGAAGTATGACAGGTAGAGTACTGGCCTACTCAGCACCTTTCGCTCGCAAAGCAGTAGAGTAATGAGTAATCTACCCATCCGCCCATTACCGTCCAGAAACGGATGCAGGGTCTCAAACTGTGCATGGGCCAGGCCAATCTTTATCAACAGAGGAAGCTTGGAATCCGAGTGAAGGTATTTCTCAAGGTCACTAAGCATTTGCGGTAATTCGTCCGGTGGTGGTGGAATGAATGCAGCTCCGTTCAAAGAGCAACCTCCGGGACCGATCCAGTTCTGTGTTTTCCTTATTTCTCCCGGAGTTAAGTGAGAGCCTCTGACTCCTTGCATCAGCTTCTCATGAATTTCCTTGATCAGTCGTGTTGAAACTGGTAATGTTTCAAGTCTCTCAAGACCATAATTAATTGCTCTAATGTAGTTGATTACTTCATTAACATCGCCCGGCCGATCCGGATCAAGCAATTTAGCCTCTGCGGCAAGTACATCCTGAAGAGAACTCTGGGTTCCTTCTATCTGGCTTGAAAGCACGGCTTCTTTCCTGATGTACATGTAAACGAACAGCCCGGGATTAGGGAGAACAAGTATAGTACCATCCAGTCTACCAAGGGCTCTGTCCGCCTTCGACAATTGCTCCTGTAGTTGATCCTTCATCTCAACTGGAGGTACTGGCGGAAGTCCTCGCGGATAGAAAGCACTGTAACCTGTTGGCTGGTTTACATATTCCCCGGCTCGATTTTCCATTTTTCCTTTTCTTCCATATGCAAGGTTACCCTTAATATAGCAAATGGCACGTCTCTTGTTAAGGGCTACCCTTAATATGTGACAATTTCCAAGGCATGTTAAAGGCTACACTACACAAATACAAAAAGAAGAAAACGCATTTAAGAAAAACTCCCGACCGTTAAGCCGGGAGTACTTGGTAGCGGGGACGGCATTCGTACCCGAACGACATACATCTTTAATTGTCACATCACATTGGGCTTATGTGGGAGTAAGGCATGGAGTTAAACAATTGAAACGGCTTGGGATAAGGGTATAAAAACACCGGAAAATCTTTACCCTTATGCGTCATCAATCAGACAATTCACTTACCGTCAATAAAAACGAAATCCTAATTCAGCATCAAAAAAGCTATCGGCACCATATCTTTCTTTAGCCCGCTTACCTAATTTGTTTGAAGATTGACAGACATCATAATACACGTTATAGATACATCATTATAGGTAACCTATAACGGAAGTAATGCAATGAAAAACCCATTCAGATACGGCGGAATTGTCAGCAGCGATTCTTTCTGCAACAGAATTGATGAACTTACAGAGCTAATGCGAGTCGTCCGGAATTCCGGAAAACTCTTTCTGTATGGTGAAAGGCGTGTTGGTAAATCCTCACTGCTCCATCATCTCATAAGCAGCCTTGATGAGGACAACTTCACAGTAGCTTTCGTAGATGTCTGGCGCTGCACCGACACATCCGATTTCATCCGTGAGTGCGCCAGAACCTTCGGGTCAACGGGCACCCAAACCCCGGAAAGCCTTCTTCAGCGGGCAAGAAAGCTTTTCACCGGGCTAGCACCCGCTCTTACCGTCGATGATTTCGGGAAACCTCAGCTGACATTTACCTCTGGTCACAGGAAAATAGACCCTCCGCTTCTGTCAGAGGTATTGAGTGCACCTGGAAGAATAGCAGAATCGTCTCCGAAAAAGCAGGTTCTTGTTGTATTCGACGAATTCCAGGAAATTAGGAGCTTCAAAGACGAAAGGATAGAGAGAATAATAAGAAGCGAGGTTCAGAAACATAGTAATGTTGCGTACATCTTCTGCGGAAGCCGCAGGCACATGATAAGGGATATGTTCCTTAAGAAAGGAAACCCTCTGTACAGAAGCGCCGGTCATTACCCTATTGGTAACATAGCTCTGGAACACTGGAAACCCTTTATCAAAGAGCGTTTTGAGATGAAGGGTATTCCGATCAGCGATTCTATCATCGAGAATATTTTCTCTATAACGGATGGGCACCCGTACTACACTCAGATGATCTGTGATATTCTGTGGGACTCATGTGAACCTGCACATGAACCGGGAGAAGAAATCCTGGCTGAAGCGCTGCAAATATTGCTCGAAAGGGAAGGAACGGGCTTCAGTGCGATATGGGAATCGCTGCCTTCCAACCCTAGAAAAATGCTTATCGCTGCCGCTTTCGAAAAACCCCTGATTCAGCCGTTTTCCGGAGACATCGTATCAAGGTACAGCCTCGCCAACCCGTCCAGCGCAAAGAACGGCCTTGAATATCTTGTTAAGCATGATCTGATAGAATTCAGCAACGGAACATATTACATCTCTGACCGGTTCATGGCCCACTGGCTGCAGAGAAGGTTCGCTGCTTCCTATTTGTAAGAACAGTAACTGTAGGTTTGCAGCATATATCTACAGAAAATCTAAAGATTCTCTCAAACTGTATGTTGTTATACACCGCCTTCCGCTCTGACTGAAATCTGATTGCTAACAAGTGTCAATGGCTAAGTCGTACTCTTCCCCATTTGAGCAACAGTTATCTGAATGTAATTTCTGAGACAAAAAAGAACCCTGCCTCTTTCGAGACAGGGTCTTCATGTGATTTGGTAGCGGGGACGGCATTCGTACCCGAACAACATACATCTTTAATTGTCACATCACATTGGGCTTATGTGGGAGTAAGGCATGGAGTTAAACAATTGAATCGGCTTGGGATAAGTATCTAAGAACATTTGGAAATCCTTGTATAAATGCGTCACTTACATCCAAAATCTGCAAAGAACTCTCTCTAATCCGAGAGTAGAGTCAGACGCTTTGAAATACCCGAGGATCCAACAACTGTGTAAACGCCTGTAGGAAGTCTTTCACCAGATGAGCCAGTACCATTCCAAAAAACAGATCCATCCGAAAGAGACACGTCTGCAACTTCTCTGCCTGATAAGTCAAACACTCTCAGATTCATTGATTGAGAACCAGTAAGTGAAAACAAAACCCCACCTTGAACCGGATTCTGAGAGAGAGTTAGAATTCCTTCTCTGAGTACAGGAGCTGTCATATCCTCAATCCCGAGGTAGCTGTAATCGAACCAGCCGAAAGTTGGATAGTATCCACCTACTGGAGTTGTCTCAACCTGAGCATAAACGATGTACAGATTACCTTCATCATCTGAAACCCCATCAATATTCTCTGTATCTTCCGGATCCTCATCGGAGTAGTCGTATGCAACATGCCAATCAACTATTATGTTTCCCTCTGAATCAAAGACCAGATTGAATATCTTGTTTATGTCATTACCACTGGACCAGCAAAGATAGAATTGATCTGTAATTGGAAGAGCTTCAACAATGAAATCGTCACTAGTATTCATCTCTGGAAGCTCATGTGACACTAGTGGTTTTAGATCAATAAGAAGCTCCCCTGTCTCACCATTCAATTTCCACATATAGATAGCTTCTTCAGCTTTGTAGGCACTTGTTTCATCAAAGACCATTAGATTTCTTGCAGAATCCAGCTCAAGGACAGGGAATCTACTGCTGTAAAATTCACCGTCTGTGAAGTCAGTGCTAGGTACAACAGTGTTTCCATCAAGATCATATTGCAGATACAAATAGTCATTGGCTAGAGTATCCTGCACAACCACATGTACTCTGTTTTCATCAACCAGAAGCACTCCACCCGCATCAGCATCCTCAATCACCCACTCGTATTCAGTCTTGAACCCTGAACCGGGAGCGGGATTCCAGACTGCATAAATGACATCAGGACCATCATTATAGAGAACATGCAAGCGGCCAAGGCTGTCAGGACAGGCTCGGATATGGGGATACTGTGTATAAGTGGTAAACAGATAAGTTGCAGGGGTGATTTCAGAACCATCAGTAAGGCTCCTGATAGCATAGTAAATTGGATTAGATTCCCGCCAGAAAGCAAATAGACTGTCACCCATTGTCATTGTTGTAAGGTAAACGCTGTTTACATCTCTTGAGATCATTGTCTCAGGAAACAGTGTAGTACCATCCAAGGCAAACATTTTGTATGCGATTCTTGAACTGTCGTTGTATCCAGCCCAGATAAGATGAAATCTTCCCAAGTCATCTCTTTCCAGAAACTGAATCCTCCTTGAAGTATTCGCCGAATCAGTAGCCAGAATGGGAGTACTCC
>JAGGYZ010000237.1 GCA_021162285.1 Candidatus Fermentibacteraceae bacterium | reverse complement strand
CCTACAAGTTTATTCTTAAACACGAAACTTCCGACAAAGAGCTGTTCGAGAAAATGAAACCGGGTTTTACCCTTGAAGGCCGTATCGAATGGCTTAAGATTCTCAGAAAGCATGGTTTTCACATTGGCTCCGGGCCGCTTCTTGGCCTGCCGGGGCAGACAATAGATTCTCTCGTAAACGATCTTATTCTGTTGAAAGAACTCAAAACTGAGATGTCCAGTGTTTCAGTCTTTGTACCTGCTTCAGGAACTCCTCTGGAAAATGAGCCGGTGGGAGACCCTGAGCTGGGGTTGAGATTTATCGCCGCAATGAGGCTCTTCCTGAGAAATACCCTTATCCCTGCTACAAGTACTTTTGAAAGGTTGATGGAAAACGGTCAGTACCGGTGTTTCCAGGCAGGAGCAAATGTTATTACAGTAAACATGACTCCCCAGAAGCTTCGTGATGACTACACCATATACACCAACAGGTTCTACGTGGGGCTGGAACATGCAAGAAGAACCATTGTAAAAGCCGGTCTTAACGAGACAACAGAGGGAGAACTGCTGTCATGATGGCTGAAGCCACCTGTTCGGCGCTTCTGTTGTCTGTGTCAATGGGGTTACCCAGCGACAGGTAGTGTTGTTTTCTCTGTCTCATCAGCTGTCTGAACGCATGGGAATCTGATGCAAGGGGTCTGTTGCCGCAATCTCTGGCTACAAGAGTGTTTACAGAAGCAGCAAGTGTGAACAGCAATGCATTTTCCTTCACAAGTATCAGATTATCCATATTCAGGAGGGTACCGCCTCCCAGAGCAACAACTGTTGTACCTGATGCATCTCTGAAGATATCAGAAAGGATTTCGTTTTCAATTTCCCTGAAAGCTTTTTCTCCCTGATGACGAAAAATCCACGGTACAGTGTGGCCGGTTTTTCTTTCAATCAGGAGATCAGTATCGATGAATTCCGCATCGAGATAAAGGGAGAGAATTCTGCCGACTGCAGTTTTTCCGGAACACGGAGCGCCAGCCAGAGCTATTGTGTTTTTTACCATGGTTCAATTATACAACTGGTCCTTGACGGAGGGGAGACTGCCTGCTATTCAACGGTACACAGGATGGCAAGATAACAGACCTGGAGGGTGCAGATGACCAGAGAAGAACTGGCTCGTGAAACCGCTGGAAGAACGGGATTAACCATAAGGGAAGTTCAGAGTGTTATTGTAACATTTCTCGATGTTATCAGAGAAACCCTGTGTCGGGGAGAGTCGGTTTTTCTTCGCGGTTTCGGAAGTTTCAGCACCAAAAAAGGCAGTGCCAGGAGGGTAAGAGACCCCCGGAACGATGGGATCATGGTTATTCCAGCCAGATTTCGTCCTGTTTTCCGACCATACCCTCTGCTGCGGGATGCTGTTCAGAACAGTCTTGCTCCCAGAACCCGGGTCGCCTTCTTCTGTATTGGTTACCCGGATGCGAAGTCTGTGTCAATAACCGGTAGTTTTAACAGCTGGGATGAAACAGGTTCTCTCATGCAGAAACTGCCGGATGGAAGCTGGTTTGCCGAACTGGTTATGTCTTCCGGACAGGCCATAAGCTACAGTTTTATGGTGGATGGCGTTCGTCGTCAGGATCCGGCATACCCGTCAGGTACAACTGGCGTTTCAAAAAGGCAGGTCTAGCTTGGCCAGAAAGAGATATCCGAAAAAGCAGCCTCCTGGTAAACTGCGCACCATTGTTTTCTTTGTTTTTCTTTTTTCTGCCGTTTCCGTTGTTGTGTCTCTTGTTCTGCCAAAACCGGAATTCGTGGCTGCTGCAGGTTCTCTGCTGAGGGATTCTCTGGGTTTTCTGGTTCTATTTGTCCCGGTTTTTCTCTTCCTCACCGGCTCTTTTATCATGAGGTTGAACTTTGCCGGACGGTGGCTGAAGATTACCGGATCTGTTTTTGTAAGCACTTTCTTTTTCGCTGCTATGCTGTCACTTGTTCTCTGCCGGATTAACCCTGCATACCTGTATGTTCCAGGTGGTCAGCTTGCAGGCAGAGTTGTTCTGGGTGTTCAGGGTTTTGCCGGTGGAGTTATCAGCTGGGTAGGTCTTTTCTCCCTGTTCATGATTTCGATTGTTGTGTTTACAGGGTGGGATATTTCGAGGGACATCAATTCTCTTGCAGGTAGAAAAAGCACCACAGGCAAAGCAAAAAAAACAAACACCGTACCAGCAGAGAATGCGGCAGTTTCCACTGACCCACCTGAGGATGCTGTGAATCCGTGGGTTCTGCAGACAGATACAGAAGCTCCACAAGAACAGTCTCAGCAGGTTAAGAAAACACCAAAAATCGTTTCGGCAGATGATTCCTCTGTGAAATCTCATACAGACAGGAAATCTACAGCCGGCAAACACCGGGAACCTGTAGTGAAAACAACAAAACCGGCGAAAGCCGATACAGCCGGTGACGACAATGATCCGTATTCACTTCCCGCTGCTGATTTCCTTTCTCTTCCGGCAGATGGGGAGAGGCGGGGACAGACTCAGGCTGAGATCAACGAGCGGGCCGAGCTTCTGGTGAGCAGACTTTCAGATTTCGGTGTGGAGTGTACCATTGCAGACTCCTGTCCCGGGCCGGTTCTTACCAGGTACGAACTGACTCCCGGTGTTGGAGTTAAGGTAAACAGAATACTGAGTCTGTCTGATGACCTTGCTCTTGCACTTGCAGCAAAGAGAATAAGAATACTGGCTCCCATTCCAGGCAAGGGTGCTGTGGGTATTGAAGTGCCGAACAAAAACCCCGAAATTGTTTATCTTCGTGAGATAATTACCAGATTCAAAGACGAGAAAATACCGGTGGCTCTTGGCAAGCAGCTGGAGGGTCAGCCATTTATCGTTGACCTCACCGATATGCCTCATCTTCTTATTGCAGGGGCAACTGGAAGCGGCAAGAGCGTCTGCATTCACGCTATCGTCTCCACCATACTTTTAACCAGAACTCCATACCAGGTCAAGCTGGCAATGATCGACCCCAAGATGCTGGAACTCTCAGCCTACAAGGGCATTCCGCATCTGTGGGCACCGGTGGTTGTTCAGACATCAAAGGCCAGGTACCTTCTGGAAGCTCTGGTGAAGGAAATGGAGGAGAGGTACACTCTTCTCGCCAGAACAGGTGTGCGTTCTATCAGCGAGTACAACCTCAGATTCGGTCCAGGGCAGACTGAGGAACATCTTCCATACATCGTTGTTGTTATCGACGAGCTTGCAGACCTGATGATGGTATCCGCAAGGGAAGTGGAACCGGCGATTGCCAGGCTGGCGCAGATGGCAAGGGCTGTTGGAATACACCTTGTAGTTGCAACACAGCGCCCTTCCGTTGATGTGTTAACCGGTGTGATCAAGGCTAACTTCCCGTCCAGAATCTCTTTCAATGTAGGATCAAAAACAGACAGCAGAACTATACTGGACATGAATGGAGCAGAGAAACTCCTTGGTAAGGGAGATATGCTTTTTGTTCCCGCTGCTTCTCCCGAACCTGTTCGGGTTCACGGTTCATTTATTTCAACTGCGGAAACAAAGCTTCTGGTGGATTTCTGGAAGGATCAACCGGAAATGCCTTTCGAGTACGAACCGCCGGACGATGAACACGGGAACTTATACGACCCCGGTGTATTAGACTTTGATGATCCAATTCTTGAAGAGGTAAAGAGGACTGTTATCTCACAGCAGAGGGCTTCGGTTTCAATGATTCAGCGGAAGTTCAGAGTGGGTTATGCAAGGGCGGGTAAACTGATCGATATGCTGGAACAACTTGGAATTGTAGGTCCGCACCTTGGCAGCAAACCAAGAAATGTTCTGGTAAAACCTGAGCAGGAGGAAGTGACTGATGAATTGGAGAGCTGAAGTATTGATGCTGCCTGTTCTCGTTGTTGCGGCATGTGGCGGTGGCGGTAACCTGGATTCAGATGGGCTGGCATCGTCAGACAGCGCTCTGGAGCAGTTTACCAGAGCTAGCCAGCTTTACTACAGAGGCAGGCTTACAGCTGCACTGGATGAGTTCAACGGAGTGGTGTATCGATACCCGGAGTCTCCCCTTGCGTCTGATGCCAGACTGGCGGTAAGAAGGCTGGAAAGCGATCTTTCAGGCGAAGAGCAGCAGAGCAGTGCCGTAGTAGAGCTTGTTGTAGATGCCCGTATTGCCGTTGTGGGAAGATCAGCTGTTAATTCCAGTATTATTTCTGTGGGTACCGCTGTAAGTACACTTGGAGCAGCGGTAACTGAAATTACAGATGATCAGGCTCCACCTCTTACAGTTGTTTTTTACACCGCCGGGTACGAAGATGATGCTTCCACCGTTGCAGACTCCCTTGGAAGATGGCTTTCGCACCCGGAATCAATCGGATGCAGGCAGGGAGATGAACTGATAGGCACAGTTGCCGCAGGGTATGATGTGCTGGTAATTGTAGGAAGTGATGCTGTTTTCGCGTCAATACCGGGGCAGGGCAGCTTGTGATGAATTCTCTGCTGTTCGCTCTTGTGTCTGCTGCGTCTGTATTGCAGCCGCTGTCATCGCGGCTGGAGCGTGCTGTTTTCCTTGCAGGTTCATTTGAGCAGACAGATTACTGGGCACTTACACTTGATTCCGAAGTGAGTTCAGGGTCCATGTATCTGGCACACCCCAACCTGTTTCTGCTTCAGTATGATGATTCTCAGGATCGAGCAATGGGTTGTAACGGTACAGAAGTGTTCACTGTAGACCCTGAGTTTGAGGAAATACTTGTTTACTCCGGCTCTCCAGTGGGTTTTCTTCACATCCTCTCTTCGGTTTCAGAGGAGGAATGCACTGCCGTTTACAGTGGAGACAGCGTTACGGTGACGGCTGCAGGTCTGTTTGAAGGCGGAGTAACACAGATAACTGCCGGGTATACTGTTTCCGATTCTCTTCCGTATTTCTTTTCTACAACCGATGCCAACGGAAACTCTACCAGCTGGAAAATTGCAGATATTGAAATAAGCGACTCCTGTCCGGATGTGTTTTCCATACCTTTGCTTCCCGGATACAGTGTTGTAGATGCGGGAACTCTTTAACGGCATGGAGATTTTTTGAAGTACCACATAGTTTCTCTTGGCTGCCCTAAAAACAAGGTGGATTCCGAACGTTTTGCCTGGGTTATGGAGAGTGCAGGCTGGAAATACAGTGAAGAGCCTGAAAAATCAGATCTTGTTCTGCTTAACACCTGTGCATTTATTGCTCCGGCAACCGAGGAGTCTCTGGAGTACCTTTCAGACATTATTTACTGGAAGAAAGCCAGGCCAGGCAGAAAGATTGTACTGGCCGGTTGTCTTCCAGGAAGATACCGCGATGACGGCAGCGGCGGTATGGAGGATATAGATCTTGTCATTGGTCCCGGAGACTGGCGGAAGCTGTCTTCCTGGCTGGGGGTTGCATCAGATGTTACCGCACAGGTTGTTGGATCTGGAAGCTACAGATACCTGAAAATTGCAACCGGCTGCAGTAACGGGTGTGCTTTCTGCACCATACCGGCAATACGGGGAAAGTTTGTTCCGGATAGAATGGATGCAATCCTCAGGGATTCTGATCTGCTGGTTCAACAGGGTGCAGGAGAAATAGGCGTAGTGGCTCAGGACAGTGGCAGCTGGCAGGAGGACGGAACAGATATTACCTCCCTTGTTGAAACACTGGCTGCAAGACATCCTGAAACATGGTGGCGGCTGTACTACCTGCATCCTCTTCATTTTCCCTACAGGATGCTTGATGCGTTCAGTAAGTACAGTAATATATTGCCGTACGTAGATTTACCAATTCAGCATGCCAGCAGTTCTATTCTTGATCGCATGGGTCGCCGGCATGGCGTGAAAACTCTTGAAACCATCATGGAGAAGATAGAAAGGTCTGCAGTAGAAGTGGCTGTAAGGTATACAGTTATAACAGGATATCCTGGTGAAACAGATTCCGATTTCAAGCTCCTGAGGGACTTTCTGGGAAGGTATCCATCAGGCAGGCATATTGCCGCCTTCAGCTGGTACCCCGAGGAGGGAACCCGGGAGTATTCACGGGCTATAGCCATGGGGGATGCAGTAAACGATTCTGTGGCCTCTGAAAGGCTTGCCGCCCTTTCTGCTGTTGGTGACGCGCTGTATGCCGACTGGGACAACAGACTGGATGGCAGAGAGCTTTCCATCCTTGCTGATGATACACATTCAGGCCATACAGTCTGGGATGCTCCCGAGGTTGATGCAGTTGTTTCATTTACGAAATCTGTGGAAAGCGGATCTGTGGTTAAAGCCAGAGTTGTAGAGTCTTCAGGGGCTGTTATTGTGGCAGAACCTGTTCGGTGATGATATAATCAGGGTTGAGATAACAACACAAAAAAGAGGTAGGAACAGAGATGATTACAGTTTTCATGCTTGGCCTGGTGCTCGCCGGTTCAATGACCAATATGGACATGGTTGAAACAGCCGTAATAGACGCAATGGGGCCTGTGGCAGAACAAGTTTCGGCGCAGGGTATTGAGTCTGTTACACTCAGTATACAGGGAGAGCATGAAGGGGGCTGGCTTCTGGAGCAGATTGCTACATCGGCTCTGAGCGCTACCGGTGTTACAGTGAGTAATTCAAGGGAAGAAAACATGTGGGTTCTTAATATCAGACCCATGGAACTCGGTGTGAGATATGCGCAGACCAGAAGAAGCTGGGTACTTGGAGGCAGGCAGGTTCCAAGGATTGCCAGCTGTGAAATTTCTGCTGCTCTTGTAGATCCCGACGGCAATGTGATTCTCACCACAAGGGAAGGCGCTGTTGTAGAGAGTACAGTCTCGCCTTCAGAAGTTGTTGTTCTGGAGAGTTCCACCGAAAAATGGGTTAACGGTGAACTGTCTGACGAGGAGAGCGGTAACATCCTTGAACCCCTGGTAGTTACAGGTGTGGTTACTGCCCTTGTCTATCTGTTCTATTCAAGCAGGAACTGATCTGTGCGCAGTTTTCTTTACAGTACTTTTGCTGTAGTTGCCATCCTGTATTCTGGATGCGGAACCGGGAGTGGTGATGAAGGTCTTCGTGAACAGGCCGATGTGCTTTTCAGTGCAGGCAGGTATGCACAGGCTATGTCTCTTTACGAAGATCTTGCTGCTACGGCGGAACACTACCAGTGGCAATTGCAGTACAGGCTTGCGGAAACGGCGGTTCTGGCAAGCCAGGCAGAGAGAAACAGGAACTACAGACAGCGTGCCAGAACAGCTCTTGATACTCTCTCAAAGAACCCGGGAGACTGTGAACTGTCAGCTATCGGTCACTTGTGGAGAAGGCTTGGTTGGGAAATGGTTAGAGATAACGATTCCCTGCAGGCATACGATGCTTTTGGAATGGCGATTGAAATTTCACCGGATCTGAATCAGGTTTTTGAGGAGGAGTGGCTTCTCAGGGGGAAGTATGCCTCTGTTCACCTGGTGTCGGTTGCACACATTCCAGATTCTTTAACAGGTACCGCAGCTGAGGACAGTATTCTGAGGTATGCTGCAGAACTTCACATTGTAGAGCTGGACAGAATACCACTTGTGAGAACAGACCTTAGAGGAGACATGCTGTTCGCAAGAGCCAGGCTTCTTCAGCACACCACCGGACGCGAGGAGGATGAGCTTGATGTTCTTACAGAACTGGACAGAATGGGGCTGCTGAACTCGTCAAACAGGCAGAGAAGAATGGATATCCTTCTGGAGCTTGCAGAGCAGGACGCTTTTCAGGGGGATTCAGGAATAGCACGGGAAAGGCTTCTGGAAGTATGGAATTCCAGTTTTACAGGTGTCCGTGTTCAGGCGGCATTGCAGCTGGGAATCATGGCAGAGGGTTCCGGGAACAATACAGATGCATTGATGTGGTACAACAGGGCGTGCCAGATTTCCCCTGGTCTGAGCTCGGCGGCATCAATGGATGCTGCAGCCCGAAGAGATTCGCTTCGATACCTTGAAACCCCATAATTCAAGAGGAAAGTATGATTAAATATGGATTGCTAACCGTTGTGTTGATTGTGGTGGCTGGCTGCGGCTCGTTTCCTTCCACACAAGGTATGGAGAGAGAGCAGATTATTCAGCTTGCAGACCAGTACTATCAGAGTGATGAATGGAGTCAGGCATCTTTTCTGTATACGGAACTCATGTTCCGTTATCCGGGAGACATGGAAACAGATATGTTTCTCTACCGCAGTGGTATGGTGGACAGGAACCAGAAACTATGGGCCGACGCTGAGTTCTATTTCTACAGAGTTGTTAACGAGTTTCCCAGAGGAGTATGGGCGGATGATGCCCAGTTTGCTCTTGCAGAAACCATGTGGATGCAGCGAAGAGACTACAGGAGAGATCAGACGCAGGTAATAAGAGCCAGTGAGGAGATCGCCCGTTTTGTCGAAACTTATCCGGGCTCTCCGCTTATGGATTCAGCTGGTGAACTCTCAATGAAGATCAATGATTATCTTGCAATGAGGGCTTTGTTTGTAGGCAGGTTCTATATTCGCCGTCATGAAACAGATGCAGCACTTCTGTACCTGCGGGATGCACTTGACAGCTATGGAGAGACTACCTGCAGAGGAGCAGTTTTTGTTGCAATGGGAGATCTGTATCGTTCAATAAACAATAATTATTCAGCAGAGACCTATTATAACAGGGCTCTTGAAACCTGTGAACTTACAGCCAGCGAGGAAGAGGAGGCCATGAGGGGGCTTCAGGAGTTAGAGTGAAACAGGGTTTTTTAGGAGGTACTTTTGACCCGCCTCATCTGGGGCATCTCATACTGGCCCAGGAAGCACTGGAACACTATTCCCTGGAAAAAGTGTTGTTTGTCCCCTCCAGAATTCCTCCGCACAAGACTGTTTCAGAGGTAACAGAATTTGAGATCAGATTTCAGATGCTTGAGCTGGCCATTGAGGGCAACAGTTGTTTTGAGGTAGCAGATCTGGAATCTAAAGACCGACCTTCCTACACTGTAGACATGCTCGAAAGAATTTCATCACCCGATTCCAGACCATACTTCATCATAGGGATGGACAGCCTGAAGGAAATGCACATGTGGAAACAGCCGGAGAGAGTTCTTGAACTGGCAGATGTGGTTGCTGGCACCCGTCCAGGGAGTGATCCTTCATCGGTAGATCCGGATTTTTTGAAGAAAGTGAGACTTTTCAGCTTTCCCGGTGTCTGGATCTCATCATCTGATGTAAGGAAAAGGGTGAAAGCCGGCAGGAGCATTTCCTACCTTGTACCGGAGCGTGTAGAGTCTTATATAATGAGCAGGGGGTTGTATGGGGCAGAAAAAGGCCATTGATACCATTCTTGATGCTGTCGTTACCGATCAGGTGAGTGATGTCCACTTCAAGGTGGGAACGCCGCCTCTGATCAGGCGGTCCGGTGCGATAATGCGCGCACAGGGTTTTCCGAGTTTTACAACCGAGCACCTTGTTCAGATAACAGATGAACTCACAAACGAGGCTCAAAGAGAACAGCTTAACTCCGGTTCTGAGGTGGATCTCGCCTACAGCCTTGCCGGGAAAGCCCGGTTCAGGGTCAATATCTTTTATCAGCGTGGAACTCCTGCCATAGTGATGAGAAAAATTCCCTTCGAAATCCCTGTATTGAGCGATCTTGGTCTTCCGGATTCAGTTAAACAGATTTGTTCAGAGCAGCGTGGGCTTATTCTTGTTACCGGGGCCACCGGTAGTGGAAAGTCAACTACCCTGGCAGCCATGATAAACGAGATAAATGAAAACAGGCAGGTTCATATCGTTACCATTGAAGATCCGATTGAATTTCTGCACCCGGATAAAAACTGTTCTGTTTGTCAGAGAGAAGTGGGCATTGATACTGTTTCATGGCCTTCAGCTCTCCATGCCGTGTTTCGACAAGACCCGGATGTGATTCTCATTGGTGAAATGCGAGATGCTGAAACTGCAATGATAGCCCTCAGTGGCGCGGAAACAGGGCACCTTGTAATGAGCACTCTCCACACAACCGATGCTCCTGAAACGATTAACAGGATAATCGACATGTTCCCGGCGTTTCAGCAGAAACAGATACGAATTCAACTGGGCGGCCTGCTCAAAGCTGTAATTTCCCAGAGACTGCTTCCGGCAGCCGATGGTAAGGGAAGAGTTCTTGCCACTGAGGTCATGGTTCATACCGCTACAATCGGAAACTGCATAGCTGACCCTGAAAAGTCCTACCTGATACCGGAAACAATGGAGCAGGGCGGTAGTCAGTACGGCATGCAGACATTTGACATGAGCCTTCTGGACCTGCTTCAGAAGGGAAAGATAGACGAGGAAACAGCACTTGCTGCCGCTACTAATCCCAATTCTCTGGTGCTGAGAATCAAGGGCGTGGAATCGGCGGATGACTGGAGGATGGAATAGCATGACTGGCTTAAGCGTAACAGCAATGTGGGCAGCGGGTATAACAGTTTTCGCTGTTGCAGCGTTTCTGCTTGTACTGGGATTGAAAGCTCAGAAACGTCCCAATCAGACCGGAGACAGCACAATGATCGGCGAAACTGGAATAGTAAGAAAGACATCCGGTTTCCGGAACAGACTGGTTGTTGAGGTTCGCGGTGAACAGTGGTGGAGCAAAATGATTGTTCCAGGAGGTGTTTCTCCAGGTTCCGAGATAAAAGTAACAGGTGTTGATCCCGATGATCTGATTCTTATTGTTGAACCTCTGGAAAGGAGATAGAATGCCAGCAGCAATCTGCATTCCCGGCGTAATACTGTTTTTCCTGATTTTGAGTTCTTTGAGGGTACTGAAGGAGTATCAGCGAGGCGTGGTGTTCAGGCTTGGTAAGGTGATTGGTCTGAAGGGTCCCGGGCTGGTCTTCGTATTTCCCATAATTGATACTATGAAGAAAGTGGATCTCAGGGTTATAACCATGGATATTCCCCCACAGGATGTAATCACCAGAGACAATGTAAGCGTGAAAGTTAACGCCGTTACATACTACCGTGTGATCGATCCCAAAAGAGCGATTCTTGAGGTAACCAACTACATGTATGCTACTAATCAGCTGGCCCAGACTACTTTAAGAAGTGTACTCGGTGAAGCTACGCTGGACGAACTCCTTGCTAACAGAGATGAAATAAACGGTAAACTGCAGGACATTCTCGACAGAATGACGGATCCGTGGGGAATAAAGGTTTCAACCGTTGAGGTTAAGCATGTTGATCTTCCCGAAGACATGCAGAGAATGATGGCCAAAGAGGCTGAGGCGGAGAGAGACCGCAGAGCAAAGATAATTCGTGCCGATGCCGAACTTCAGGCGTCTGTAAAACTTGCAGAGGCAGCTGAGATTCTTGATCATCATCCCTCTGCTCTTCAGCTTAGATATCTCCAGACCCTTACGGATATTGCAGTCGAAAACAACTCTACCATTGCATTTCCCATTCCCATGGATCTGATTACCCCCTTCCTGAAAAAGGGAAAGGAGTAACCAATGGTTCTGAAGGGTACTGTAACTGCGCTGGTTACACCCTTCAAGAACGGGCTTGTGGACCACGAATCTCTGAGGAAGCTGGTGGAATTCCAGATTTCTTCAGGGGTTCAGGGTCTTCTGGCCTGCGGATGCACAGGAGAACCGGCTACCCTTTCAGAGAGGGAAAAGCTGGATGTGATCCATACCGTTCTTGAAACTGCCGGCGGAAGGGTATCTGTAATTGCCGGAACCGGCACCAACGCAACAGCCTCCACGGTAAGCTTTACGGAAACTGTGAGCAGTTCAGGAGTAGATGCTGTGCTGGTAATTACGCCCTACTACAACAAGCCCACGGCACAGGGGCAGCTTGCCCACTACACTGCAGTGGCTGATGCCAGCAGCAAGCCGGTAATTATCTACAATGTTCCAGGAAGAACTGGAACAAACATGACGGTGGAAACAATAGCAAGGCTGGGGGAGCACCCCAATATTGCAGGTGTAAAGGATGCCGCCGGAAGTATACAAAGGGTAACTCAGCTCCGTGCACTTTCATCCATGGTATACATGAGCGGAGACGATCATTTAAGTCTTTCCCAGGTTTTTATGGGGGGCAGCGGAGTTGTTTCCGTTGCATCGAATGTTGTGCCGTTTCAAATGAGCAGCATGATTCAACTTGGTCTAACCGACGATGTAAATAAGGCAAGAGACTACCACGATAGCCTGTATCCGCTGTTCAAGGTTTTGTTTGTAGAAACCAATCCTTCTCCTGTTAAAAAGGCTCTCCAGCTCATGGGTATTATTGCCAGTGATATGCCCCGGGAACCCCTGGTGCCCATGAGAGAAGAAAGCACTCATATTCTCAAAGGAGTTCTGGAAGCAATGGAACTTGTATGACCAGAGTGGCAATCTTCGGTTCTGCAGGCAGAATGGGCAGGCTTTTCGCCAGCCAGGCTTCCGGGAAACTCGAAATTGTTCAGACCTTTGATAAAGGCGACAACTACAAACTGAACAGCTCAGTTGAGGTTGTGATCGATTTCTCTCAGATTTCTGCGTGGGAAGACCTGGACACTCTGCTCGATGGTACAGATGTCGCACTTGTTTCCGGAACCACTGGCACAGAAGTCAATGAAAGCAGATTGCTGAAAAAGTGGGCATCCACCCGGCCGGTGTTTTACTCATCAAACATGAGCATAGGTATCTATGTTCTGGGTAAACTGATGAAAGTTGCCACAGATATGCTCGGCGACAGTTTCGACCATGAGCTTGTAGAGTTTCATCACAGGAACAAGAAAGACAGCCCCAGCGGTACGGCGCTGTCACTTCTTGAAAACTGGCCGGATCGTGTGGTTTTTGGCCGCAACGGAGATTCAGGGGAGAGAGAGCCTGGAACTGCAGGAGTTCACTCCGTCCGTGGCGGTGATGTGGCCGGAGAGCATCACCTTTACTTTCTTGGTGACGGAGAAAGGCTTACCATCAGTCATATAGCAACCGACAGAAAGATTTTTGTCGCAGGTGCTGTTCGAGCGGCAGTTTTTATTAAAAAGAAACCTGTCGGGTTGTACGGTATGGAGGATATGCTTGAGTAGAGTATTGAAAGCCGCTTTTGCCGGATCATTCTATCCTTCTGACGCAGCAGAGCTCACAGGGCTTGTAAAACAGTTGCTTGCTAACAAATGTGCGCCTGTTAACAATGCTGTGGGTATGGTGGTTCCCCATGCCGGGTATGTGTATTCGGGCAAAACAGCCGGTTATGGATTTTCAAGCGCACCTGATGATGTTTCAACAGTTGTGATCATTGCACCGAGCCACAGGTATCCTCTTGCAGGTGAAACGGTGTTTGATGTAGACTTTCTGGAAACTCCTCTTGGTAAGTGTCCTGTTGACAGAGTTGTTGCAGACAGCCTTGCTTCTGAAATGGATGCAGTTGTTTTCAATGAACACAGTCTTGAGGTTATGATCCCATTCGTCCAGATAAGATGGCCGGAGGCGAAGGTGGTTCCCGTGGTTCTCGGCACCCGACCCAACTGCAGAAAAACGGCAGAGCTGGTGCAGCAGTACGCTCCTGATGCTTTTGTGATTGCATCCAGTGATTTGTCGCATTTTCACTTGCTCTACATTGCAGAGAAGCTTGACAGAGAGGTTATAAATGCTTTTCTCAGCCTTTCTCCGGATAGAATAACTGATGACATTGAAGCATGCGGGAGATGGGCTATTAAAACTTTGTTGTTTATTGCGGAGTTGAGAGGTGCAGAAAAGGCGATTGAACTTGACTATTCTACTTCTTTCGACGCAGGCGCCGGTGCCACTCAGGTTGTGGGCTACTTTTCGGGATTGGTGACAAGATGACAGACTACGAAAAGAGTGTTCTATTGTCTCTTGCCCGCAGATCAGTTATGGCTGCAGCAAGTGGTGAACAGCCTCCTGATCTACCTGAGGATGAAGTATGCAGAATTGCCGGCGGAGCCTTTGTTACACTGAAAACAGACGGCAGGCTCAGAGGCTGCATCGGTCACTTCACAGGCACAGGTACACTTGGTTCCACTGTGATAGCCATGGCCAGAGAGGCGGCTGTCTCCGATCCGAGATTTATTCCTGTTTCACCTGAGGAGGTGGATGAACTGACAGTTGAGATTTCAGTTCTGTCTCCCATGAAAAGGATACAGGCAGAAGATGTGGTACCTGGAAAACACGGTCTTTACATAAGACAGGGTTCAAGGGCAGGAACTCTGTTGCCGCAGGTTGCGCAGGAAGAGGGGTGGAACAGGGAAACATTTCTGTCTCACACATGTATGAAAGCAGGCCTTGCGCCAGACGCCTACACAAAAAGCGGTACTGAAATATTTGCTTATACTGCTGAAGTGTTCAGCGAAAACAAAAAAAGGAAAAGAGGTTAAAATGAAGAGAACTGTTCTACTTGCTGTAGGATTTGTGCTGCTTTTCGGAGCGTGTGAAATGCCTGGAGCCGGGGAGGTTGCTTCCCAGGTGCAGGGTCGGGTGGATGAGATCTCCGATGAGATTCAGGGTGTTGTTGAGAACAACGAAGAACTTGCAGACAGAATAGATGATCTCCAGGAGCAGATCGCAT
>JAGGYZ010000337.1 GCA_021162285.1 Candidatus Fermentibacteraceae bacterium | reverse complement strand
GTATCGGGAATATCAGCCTCTCTCTTGCATCCAGAATTACTGAAATGGGCGGTTCCGTTCTTGTCTCCAGAGCCGACAGGTATACAAAGAACAGATAACGGCTGGCGTATCGACCTGAATAATGGCAACCTGGAGTGTGAGAAGATAGTCAACACAATGCCGGTGAATGACTATACGACACTGCTGGGAAGCATTCTTCCACGGGAAGTGCATAAAGCTGCATCCACTCTTAAATTCAGAGCTCTTGTTTTTCTCACAGTTCTTCTGAACGGAGATATTGAGCCTTCAGACCACTGGATCTATACATCGGAGGATCGTTACCTGTTCAACAGACTTTCAATTCCCCGTAACTTTGATGCGGATGCACCCTCTCAGGTGGTGTTTGAATACAGTTGTCAGGTGGGAGACAGAATCTGGAACATGTCAAAACAGAAACTGCTTGAGAGCAGTGTTCCAGGGGCAGAACACCTTGGTCTCTTTACTGCTGATATGGTAAAAGGTGCCGATGTAAATAGGATGTCACACGCATACCCCATATACGACCTCGGTTACGCTGAGAAAACAGCAGTTGTTCTGGATGCGCTGGAAAGCCTTTCAGGAAGTGTAACCTGTGGCAGGCAGGGGCTGTTCCGCTACAACAATATGGATCATTCTATTGAAATGGGAAAGTACGCAGCTCTTGAGATCATGGGAAAAGCCTCTGTAAAGAACCATTTCAACTGGGACGGAAGCACCTGGGCTGATGGTTAACCTCAGAAAAGCCGGTTCCGGTCTGCTCATCACAATTGGTGCCATTTTTGTCTTCGGAGCCTTCGTTAATCCGCCCTTTATCAGACCTCTTCTGTCGCTTACATGCCACAGATTGCCCAGCCGTTCTTTTGAGTGGGCTCCAGGTCTGTGTGCCAGGTGTACCTTTTTCTGGATCGGAATACTGCTCTCTTCCACTTTGATGTTCTTCAGAAAACTACCTGGATCAGTTCTTACAGGTCTGCTGCTTATTCTGCCCATGGCACTTGACGGATCTCTCCAGTTCATAGGTTTGTATGAGAGTACCAATATCATGCGTCTACTCACCGGTTTTCTCGGAGGAGCCGGGCTGTGCGTTCTTCTTGAGGGCAGAAGCTAACTGCAAACGGGAGAAAATATTCGCAGCGCCGGTAACCATTGACATTTCCAGTCTGAAGCGTGAGATTTGATGCCAACCAGACAGAGTCTGGGGTCCACTGAAGTGGAAGAGGCCGAACCGGACGGTTCGCTGTTGCTCTTTCGCAAGAGCTGAATTTACTTGCGGAAAGGACGACTCAGTATGAGCAGAAAGAGAACCCTTATCTTAGGCGCCGCAGGGCGCGATTTTCACAATTTCAACACACTGTATCGCACAGATAACAGTTACGAAGTTGTGGCTTTCACGGCGACTCAGATCCCCGATATTGACGGAAGAAAGTACCCTGCCGAACTGGCGGGAGAATTTTATCCTGAGGGCATTAAGATACTTGATGAGAGCGAACTTGAGAACATCATCAACGGAGAGAACATTGAACTCTGCGTGATGTCTTACAGTGATCTGCCCGACAGTACGGTAATGGCCCTTGCCAGCCGTGTTAATGCGGCAGGAGCAGACTTTGTGATGATCGGTGCACAGCGCACCATGATAAAAAGCACAAAACCTGTGATTGCTATTACAGCTGTCCGAACAGGCTGCGGCAAAAGCCAGACAACGCGCCGTGTTGTTGAAGAGCTCAAGGCAGCAGGTAAAAAGGTTGTTTCAATTCGCCACCCGATGCCCTACGGAGACCTGGTAAAGCAGCGCGTACAGCGTTTTGAAACCATCGAAGACCTCAAGAAGCACGAGTGCACAATAGAAGAGATGGAAGAGTATGAGCCTCACATCGCCCGCGGCAACATCATCTACTCGGGAGTAGACTATGAAGCCATCCTCCGTGAAGCCGAGAAGGAAGCCGATATTATCCTCTGGGACGGCGGTAACAACGATACATCTTTCTATGCTCCCGACCTTACCATTACTGTTGTTGATCCTCACAGACCCGGACACGAAGTAAGCTACTATCCAGGTCAGATCAACCTCAGGCTTGCTGATGTGGTTGTTATCAACAAGATTGACAGCGCATATCCGGAAGATGTTGAAGAAGTAAGAAAGAACATCCGCAGGGTTAACCCCACAGCCCGTATCATCGACGGAGCCAGCCCTGTTTCTGTTGATAAGCCTGAGCTTGTTAACGGTAAAAAGGTTCTTGTTATCGAGGACGGTCCTACACTTACCCACGGTGAAATGGAGTACGGTGCAGGTTATGTGGCCGCAGAGAAGTACGGTGCTGCAGAATTTGCCAACCCGATACCGGCTGCTGTTGGCACAATAAAAGCTACTTTCGACAAGTACTACCCAGGAGTGGAAGAAACTTCAATTCTTCCTGCAATGGGTTACGGAGATGCACAGATCAAGGATCTTGAGGATACAATCAACGCAGTTGACTGTGACACTGTAGTTATTGGTACTCCCATTGATCTTTCACGTATAATCAAGATAAACAAACCCACAGTTAAGGTTACTTACGACCTTCAGGAGATCGGAAAACCGGATCTCGGTGAAGTCCTGAAACCTTTTACCGTGTAGCAGAAATAGCTCGAATGTAGTGACAAGCGCACAGGAAGGCAGGTCCCATACGGGTCTTGCCTTTCTGCGCATCATCTGGAGGTATTGTTCAATGTCTGAAAGACCCGTCAAGGGACAGGCAGTAGAAGAACATTGTAAGACGGAGGATGAGAAGGCGCCTGCTGTTCACATCTTCCCCGAGTGGTGCAAGGGTTGCGGGATCTGCGTTGCGTTCTGCCCAAAGCAGGTACTTGAAATGGGCAAAGATCAGAAAGCCCATGTCGTGCACCCGGAAAAGTGCATAGAGTGTGCACTGTGTGCTCGCAGATGTCCGGAATTTGCAGTCTACGTCAGCGGAGACGGCATCAAGGAAAGCAAAAACAAGGACGGTGGTGAGAAATGAGTGGAGTTCCCTGGGGAGAAACAAAACTTGTACAGGGTAACGAAGCGGTAGCTCTCGGTGCCCTTGCTGCCGGAATCGACTTCTTTGCAGGCTATCCCATTACCCCGTCAACAGAGGTAGCGGAGATCCTTGCCCGTGAAATGCCGCTGATCGGTAAAAAATGGATGCAGATGGAAGATGAGATAGCCAGTATCAGTGCAATTATCGGGGGCAGTCTTGCAGGCGGAAAATCAATGACCGCCACAAGTGGCCCCGGATTCAGCTTGATGCAGGAGGGGCTGGGATATGCGTGTATGACAGAGGTTCCGCTGGTTCTTGTAAACGTAATGCGCGGTGGACCTTCCACAGGGCTTCCAACCCAGGTTGCCCAGGGTGATGTTATGCAGGCAAGATGGGGAACACACGGAGACCACCCTGCTGTTGTTCTGGCGCCATCAGATGTTGAAGAGTGTTTCAGTCTTACTATCAGGGCCTTCAACCTTGCAGAAGAATTTCGCACGCCGGTAATTCTCATGCCCGACGAGGTTATCGGCCACATGCGTGAGAAACTGACCTTCCCTGATGAGAAAGAGATATGCATTACCCCACAGTCTTCTCCGGATGTGCCTCTTGAATGGTATGAACACTATCACACCTCTGCCACAGGAGTATCTCCAATGGCTCATTTCGGATCCGGATATCGTTTCCATGTTACCGGGCTGACCCACGACATCCACGGCTTCCCAACTCGCAAGGTGGATGAGGTCATCTCCAAGATGAACAGACTTAAGCAGAAAATAACAAGGCGTCTCGATGCACTTGAAGACAACAGAATCCACGGTGTTGAGGAGAGCAAGGTCGTTATATTCTGTTACGGATCTGTGTACAGAAGCGCTCTGGCTGCACAGAGTATACTTGCCAGACAGAGAAAAAAAGTTGGGATTTTCCGACCTGTAACTATCTGGCCTTTCCCAGACAGAACAGTTAAGGAAATGCTCGATTCCAAGGACGTAATTATTGTTCCTGAGCTTAATCAGGGTCAGATTATTCATGAGGTGGAGCGGTTAACTTCCGACAGTGTGAGAGTTGTTCCTCTGCAGAGGTACGACGGTTACGAGATTACACCTGAGCAGCTGGTTGCTGCAGTACTGGAGGTGATGTAATGCCTGCCCGTCTTCCTTACACATACAAATATCTAAGAGCGAAGAAGAAGTTTCCGCATGTGTGGTGTCCCGGTTGCGGTATAGGCATCGTCATGGGTTCGATAATCAGATCGATAGACAGCCTGGGCTGGGAACTCGACGACATTCTCATGGTTTCCGGAATCGGGTGTACAAGCAGAATGCCTGTTTATGTGGATTTCAATACTCTTCACACAACCCACGGTCGTGCTCTTGCCTTTGGCACAGGAGCCAAGATGGTAAATCCCAGGCTCAAAGTTCTTGCTGTTATGGGTGACGGTGATTCAATGGCTATAGGCGGAAACCACATTATACATGCTGCCAGGCGGAATATGGATATTACTGCCATTATTGTTAACAACAACAACTACGGTATGACAGGCGGACAGTTCTCCCCTACAACACCACAAGGGGCAAAAACTGCCACAACCCCGTACGGTATGATCGAACCGGACTTCGATGTCTGCAAGCTTACCGAAGCTGCAGGAGCTAATTTTGTTGCCCGTGGAGATGTTTACCATGTGATCGAACTGGATGGTATCATCAAGAAGGCGCTGTCCGGTTCTGGATTCAGAGTTGTTGAAGCTCTGTCTCCGTGCCCCACAAACTTTGGAAGGGCAAACAAGCAGGGTGATGCTGTAAACATGATGGAACTGCTCCGGGACGAAACCATAAATATCGCCCAGGCTTCCAAGCTGCCCAAAGAGAAAACTCAGGGCAAAACCGTCAGAGGTATCTTTGTTGACCGTGACGGAATGGGCTACACAGAGAGATACCAGAAACTCTGTGACAGGGTTTCACCGGGGGTGAAAAAATGAAGTACGCAGAGATAAGACTGGCAGGAGCAGGAGGCCAGGGTCTTGGACTTGCAGGCAGAATACTGAGCCAGGCTGCCATTCTAAACGGCAGTGAAGTCTGTCTTACTCAGAGTTACGGTCCCGAGGCAAGAGGCGGCGCCAGCAGGACCGATGTAATTATCTCTGATAAGCCGATTCTATTCCCCAACTGCAGGAAACTGGATATTCTGCTGGCAATGAATCAGGAGAGTGCAGACAAATTCAGTGGGAAGGTCAAGGAAACCGGGTTTTTTGTTGTTGATTCCACTTTTGTGGATCAGCTTCCAGAGGGAAAAGTGTACGAGTACCCGTTCACAGAGAAGACAATAGAGGTTTTCAAGCAGGGTATTGTGGCTAACCTTATGGCCATGGGAATGTTTGCAGCTTTGAGCAGATACTTCAAGCTTGAGGTCTGGACAGATGCCATAAAACTTGCGGTACCACCTGCATTTCTGGAACTGAATCTGCGGGCTTTTGAAATGGGACATCGTGAAGGTCGGGAGATCCTTCACATGGAAGAGGGCAGAATACCCATTGCCTGGGACAGGAAGCAGCCGGTACCAAAGGCAATCAGGGATAAGTTTTCAAAATAGACAGAAAAGAACGCGTAAAATGTCTTAAGCTGTTGTTCTGAAGCGATTCCTGTCTTGACTTGAATGGAACTCAGAAGTATTTTCACGCCGTTCTTACTATGTAGATGTGTTGCACCGATTGAAATGTATCCGAAAAACTGGAGGGAAAAATGAAGTTAATTCTCACATTGCTGGCAGTTCTACTTGTGTCAGCTACGGCAGCCAATGCGCTTCCGTCATACTGGGGTCTTCGCGGACTTAACCGCGTTGTTGACGCCCAGCCTATTGAAGCGAATCAGTACTCTGTCGGTCTGTTTACCCAGGGTGGTATCAGCCACGATGACAGAACAGCCGTTCTCAATGGCAATGCTTTTAACGTAGAAGATACCGAGTACAGCGCCACAGGCTATCTTGCATTCGGCTACGGCATCAACGAGATGGTGGAGATGGCCGGAAGGGTGAGTTACTGGTGGAACGGTTACAAACGCGATCTCAGCGACTCTACCCGTAATGCTGGAACAGGCGACTGGGAGAGCGACGACGTTCTCAACGAAGCCGTTCTTTCTCTTAAGCTTGCATTCAACCCCACAGATGACGGAGAGTTCTGGCTTGGCTTCATGCCTTCACTGGGATTTTCTGTAAGCAGTGGAGACAACGATTACGTTGTTATGTACGATCAGGGAACAGATGGCATATGGTATCTTGACGATCCAATGTTTGAAATGAGAAGAGCAATGCTCAGCAGCGGCAAGTTCAACTTCGGCGGAGACTTCCTCGTGTCTTACGATGCCGATTTTGGTCTTGGTCTTCATTTGAATGC
>JAGGYZ010000213.1 GCA_021162285.1 Candidatus Fermentibacteraceae bacterium | reverse complement strand
GACCGGACGGGATCTGTTCCTGACTTCCTCAGTTCAGCACTGTAACCTTAGCGGATGCAGGGGTCTGGCTGGCACACCTGGCGAAGATCAGATAAACACCTGAAGGCAGGCCACTTGTGTTCCACGAAACAATGTGTGTTCCAGGAGTAAGAACACCGTCTACAATTGTGGCGATCTTTCTGCCTGCCATATCGTAAACGAACACATCGGTTTCGCCGCCGGCAACTGTAATACCCATGGTTACAGTTCCTGTGGTGCAGGGGTTGGGCCTGGGCCACCCAAGTACAGTTGGCACCGTGTACAGCGTTCCGTTGCTGTAACCCGGCGTTGGAGTGTTCAGTATCTGCCACTGGCCTCCGTCGGGGAACCTGCCGAGGGAAACATCTTCAGTCTGCTGATCAAACTCGACATGTTCTATTGTTGAAACCCACGGAGTCTGACCACTTCCAGGTACGATCCTGCCCAGAGCGAAACCGTCTCCTGAACCTGAGAGCCTGAACGGCAGGTGAGTGCCGCCTTTCCAGCCATCACCGTCTGCCCACAGAAGTATGAAACCTCCAGCGGGAATCGTTGTGCCTCTGGGTACAGACCATGGTTCCGCCCTTGCCGAATCTGAATCAGAAAATACCAGAACACCTGCGTCTATATCGTAATCTTCCCCGTTGTATATCTCTATCCAGTCTGATGATCTGCCCCAGTCGTCGAGAATTGTGGCAGTGTTCAAAGCCATGAGTTCATTAACAGCTACAAAGCTAAACGAAGTGGGAAAAAAGAAGGCACCCATGTCGCGTCTGCTGCCGTCGGGGTCCTGCTCATCAGGATCACCTGAATTGATACAGGGTGAGTTCCACACAGGGTAAAAGCCCTGAGTGAACGCAGGATCACCCTGGATGTTGCCTGTTCCCTGAAGCTGCTTTGTATCGGAAATTGACCACGATGTTGAGACTACACCCTGATCAACTGTTACCGGTTCAGGGCAGTTGGTGAACACAGTGTTTGATATCAGGGCTGTTCCACCGCCCATTCCAGATGTTTTCTCGTAGGATCTTACTGCAGTTTCACACTGCGAGAATACCATTCCCGTGCCGTGAACCTCTGCGCCGTCTTTTACGCCTATTCCGTATGGGCATTCTGTAACAACGCAGTTCTCAATTACAACAAGTGAACCGCTGCCGCTTCCCCCAGTGGGGGCTCCTATGGAAAAGCCTTTGTCTGTAGACCTTGAAAGCCTGCTGTTCGTGATGGTCACTGAAGAGGCATTCATGTCTATACAGTCTCCGTCTATGTCTTCAACCAGGCAGTTGTTCACTGTGAATTCCCCGCCGGTACACATATGAAACTCGATGCCGTCCATGCTTGAGGCAACCGGATTGCTGAGGTTGGCAAACTCCGAGCTGGTAACACTGGCAGACTGCCCCTCCTGAATAAAGAACAGCTCTCCTCTGTTGTTTATAAACCGGCTGCTGCTTACCAGGGCAGTTCCCTCAATCAGCTTTACACAGCTCCAGTTTTTTCGAAAACTGCAGTGCTCGATAACAACATCTGTCGCATGGCCGCACAGGGCTGCGAAATCGGTTCCCGGGGATGATGAATAACCCCTTGAGCCGGTGACCGATGTGTACTGCATTGTGGCAGATCCACCCTGCAGTCGGATTCCCCTCCACCCTGCCGCAGAATTCTGAGACATGAAGTAAACCGAGTCCTGCTGTGCTCCCTGGGAATTTATTGTGCCCAGGCAGTTGATGGCTCCATCCTCTGCCATAAGAACTGTAACTCCCGGCTGTATTGTAAGGCTTCCATTCTGGGGAACAGTTACTTCCCCCTGGACAAAATAGGGGGACAGTGCAGAGTAAAGGGTTGTGTTCTGACCAAGTGTTCCGGAAAGCTGCAAAGGGTTAACCACCCGGAAAGGATTGTATCTGGGTGTTGCTTCTGTTACTCGCCAGCCGGTCTGGGCATCGGTTTCAACAACCCAGTGGTACTCACCTTCAGCCAGACCATCTATAGTGTAAGTTGTATCTGTAATGCCGTCCACACGGAATACATACAGTGTGTCGGGTCCCAGACTGTCTCTAACCACCACACTGTACACCGCGGGGTTTCCTGCAGGGTCTTGTGTTGGGTGCCACGCAACTGTAAGACTGCCTGTGGAAAGTGTGTCAGAGCGGATAGAGCGGAAAGGGTAGTACCTGTACTGGAACTGCCACTGAAGATCTACCTTCCTGGAAACCATGTTATCAAAAAGAAGGTCGGAAGCGTCAAGAAAGCCCTGCAGGTCTGTTTTGTCGTAGCTGTCCTGTGAAACAGCTTCCCCGAGAACTGCTTCAAGAGAATCAGACCAGAACTGAAGTTTTTCCTCTGTAAGGTACGTTGAATAGAATACTTCAACAGAGTCCATGAAAGCATCTCTGAAAGCCGGAACCTCAAGGGTTCTGGCGTTAAGAGGGTTGTCAAACCAGTTTCTGGTCGTACAGGCTCCGTACCCGATACCCAGGTTCTTGTAAAGAATTTTGTCTACATCCCATGGAAGCATGGTCCACAGACCGCTGCCGTCAACATCGTGAAAAAGGTAGTAGTTGTGGTAGTAGGTGCTGTTGTTGGCAAAAGCAGAGTTTATGGCCAGCATCCTGATCAAACCAAAAGAGCCGTACATTGTGAATGAAGAATCCATGTATGCCTGGAAATCGGTGTGATCGGTGTATTCAACTTCAGTGATCAACTGTATCAGGTCGTTCATGCCGGCAGATGTGTTGGTTTTCTTAGCCCACACAGAATCCACATCATCATAGATACTGGTACACGAGCCATCTCTTGCCGCTTTGTACAGATTCCCCTCGGTATCGAAACCGATTCTTGTAAGAAATGCTTTGTTTACAGGTTCTACCCGCAGGAAAAGCCCTCTGTTGTCGCCGT
>JAGGYZ010000342.1 GCA_021162285.1 Candidatus Fermentibacteraceae bacterium | reverse complement strand
TGAACCTCTCTACAATCTGGAAGATGCACTGTCAGCCATAGAGAAATTCGTTTCCATACCGTATAATCTCAGCTTTCCCATATTTCCCGGAATTACACTTCGTTTTCTGGAAGCTGGCCATATACTGGGAAGTGCACAGGTCGAACTGACCATGGAAGAGAACGGAAGAAAGAAGACTCTGCTGTTCACCGGTGACCTGGGGCGTTTCGACAGACCTATTCTGCGTGACCCGGATCTGTCTTCCAGACCTGATATCCTCATTACAGAGAGTACATACGGAGGCAGAAACCACGAAGGTCAGGATAAGTCTCTCCTCGATCTTGAACATGTGATCAGAAGAACCGTTAAAAGAGGTGGAAAAATTGTAATACCGTCTTTCAGCGTAGGAAGAACTCAGGAGGTTCTGTACTTCCTGAACCTGCTGAAAGTTGCGGGACGTCTGCAGGACATTCCAGTTTATGTTGATTCTCCTCTTTCCTTCAATGCAACCGAGGTTTTCAAACTGCACCCGGAGGTTTACGACAGCGATCTCAGGGAGTTGCTCTATGCAGGTCACAGCCCGTTCCAGTTCAGCAATCTGCACTTTGTTCAGAGTGTAGGTGAGTCAAAGGCTATCAACACCATGAAGGAGCCGATGATTATTATTTCAGCCTCCGGCATGTGCGAGAACGGCAGAATCCGTCACCACCTTAAAAACAACATTACCGATCCCAGAAGCACAGTTGTTCTTGTGGGCTTTATGGCGGAACACACACTGGGACGAATGATCGAAGAGCGCAGAGAGACTGTGAATATTTTTGGAGAACCATACGCTCTCAATGCGGAAGTGGTAGATATTGACGGGTTCAGTGCCCACGCGGATTCAGATGCTCTGATGAGGTTTTTCCGTGCCGTAAGTGAACATGTTGAGCAGGTTGCTGTTGTTCACGGAGAGGCAAAATCCGCGGAAGCCCTGGCTGCTCTTATAAGAGCAGAGAAAAATGTGGAGGTGGTTGTTCCTTCTCTGGGAGATTCCATACACATAAATGGAACTATCTGAACCCACTTGATTATATTTGTGGCAAGCGTTTCGCGTCACAAAAATACTGGAGTAACTGATGATTATACTGAGCCTGCTTTTTGCATCTGTTGTTTCTATTTCCGGTTTTTCCCCGGGATTTCAGCCCCCGTCGTGCGGTATAGGTGCTGAAACCGCAGGCGGTGGAGTCCGGGCGTTTTCCATGGGTGGAGTTTCTGCAGGAATGCCGGATTCCGCTATGGTTTCCAGTGCCAATCCATCTGCATCTGCATGGGCAGTCAGCACAGCTTTTTCCTGGGGAACCAAAGTACGGGACACACGAGATCTTTCGTGGTCCGGAGCATCTGCCTTTCCCGACATTTCCATGATTATACCAATGCCTTACAACCTGCAGTTTTCCGCCTTATTGAGCAATCGTTCCAGAATTAACAGTGAAGATTCAGTTGTTTTTGAGAACGGTTCAGGAACCATCAAGTGGACCGGAGGCTCTGCCGAGTCATACATAGGGCTCACGGAAAGAGTTTCTGAACACCTTGCATTTTCTCTCGGTGGAAAGTGTTTTTTCGGCTCTGCTCTGGGTGATGCGGTAACAACACCTTACAATCCAGGTCAGCAGGTGGCAGTAACTACTATGTACAGAGACGATCTGGCATTTTCTCCGGCGTGGGGCGCGGTATTCGGAGCGTTCATGAACACTGATTACCTGTCTGCCGGCTTGTCTATCGCGACTGACAGGCCCGGTAACCTGAATGTTCAGAGGGACTACACAGGTAATTCATCGGCCGATACAACTTCACACTATTCCGTCCCGGGGGAGCTGTATGCAGGTCTCTCCGTGCGGATCATACCCAGGCTTGCAATAGGTCTGGATTTCTACTCCAGGAAGGCTCTGAACCTTCTGGGAAAAACAACGGAAGCGGGAAGTACTGCTGCTTCCGGGTTTGAGGTTGATGCCGGAAACGGTTTCTGCATCAGAGGCGGATTCAGGGCTATGAATGGTCTGTGGAGAGATGGAGCAATGATGTATACCGGTGGTGCCGGCTACACTGTTTCAGGAGGGAAAGCCTCCTTCGATGTCGGAGCCAGTTACGAGACCTGGGGAGCAGACCAGTCGGAAACCGTTGTATTCGCATCAGTCATGGCATCAGAGAATTGGCTGGGACGGTAGTTATTGTTCCGGCCAGGATGGAGTCTACCCGGCTTCCGGGTAAACCTCTGGCGGACATCTGCGGCAGGTCAATGATTTTAAGGGTTCTTGATGGTGCATCGCTTGCTGAACCGGACAGGCTTGTTGTTGCCACCGATTCCCGGTTGATTGAAAAAGAGGTTGTATCCGCAGGTTACGAAGCTGTTTTCACCGGTGCTGCCGAAAACGGAACCGGGAGAGTTTTTCAGGCCTGGGAAATACTTGGTCGTCCTGGAGACAGGATCATAGATCTTCAGGGTGATGAACCACTGGTTCAACCGGAATGGATACAGGCACTTGCCGGAGAGATAATGCCTTCGAACTCAGTTGTAACTCTTGCAAGACAGATTTCTTCAGAGTCTGCTGTAGATTCATCTGTGGTGAAGGTTGTTCTTAATTCTTCCGGGGAAGCTCTTTACTTCTCAAGAAGTGTTATACCATGGGGGGCGGATTCTGTTCTGCAGCACCTTGGTCTGTACTGTTTTACGCCTGAAAGTCTGTCCCGCTGTGCCAGCTCTGTCCCAGGGCCGCTCTCCCGCAGGGAAAGACTTGAACAGCTTGGCTGGATGGAGAACGGAGTGGTAATCAAAGTTGTTCCCGGCAACTGGAACGCACTGGGTGTAGATACACCTGCCGATCTTGAGGAGGTTCGGAAGTGGTTCGCAGACTGTTAGAAAAAGGTCTTCCTCTTTTTGTTATGGGTCCCTGTGGAATTGAATCAGAGGAACTGGTATTTGAAGTCGCCGGTTTTGTAGACGGGCTGCGTGATGAGTACAGCGACCGGGCTGTTTTCGTGTTTAAGAGTTCCTTTGCCAAAGACAACAGAACTTCCCACGGTTCGTGGTCTGGACCGGGGCTTGAGGAAGGGCTCAGAATACTTGAAGCTGCAGGTAACAGATACGATCTTCCGCTGATAACCGATATTCATACCGCTTCGCAGGCGGCACCAGTGGCTGAGGTCTGCCACATGATTCAGATACCGGCATTCTTGTGCAGACAGACATCTCTACTGGAAGCAGCAGGGAAAACAGGTATTCCCGTTAACGTTAAAAAGGGGCAGTTTATGGCTCCTGAAAATATGCAGGGTGCTGTGGACAAGCTCCGCGCTGCAGGTTGTCCTCTGGTTTTCTTAACAGAACGGGGAAGTTTTTTCGGATACGGCGATCTGGTTGTAGATATGAGATCGTTAACTGTGATGAACCGTGTGTGTGACGGTGTAATTATGGACATTACCCACTCTCTGCAGAAGCCGGGAGCTTCCGGCAGATTTACAGGGGGAGACAGATCCTTTGCGGTTCAGATGGCCCGTGCCTCAGCGGCCTGGGGTGTCAGGGGTATGTTTCTGGAGGTTCATCCACAGCCTGAAAAGGCACTCAGTGACAGCGCCGTTATGCTTAACTTCAAAGATGCCCGGACGGTACTTGATGCTGCACTATTACATTGGGAAGGTTCTTCCCATGGATTATAAAGCAATAAAACTTTTCGCAGTTGATGTTGATGGAACTCTGACTGACGGAAAAATTATATACGGCTCGTCCGGTGTTTCTCAGTCTTTCAGCTCCAGAGACGGTGCCGGTATAATGCGGCTTCTGGAAAATGGTGTGGAAGTTGCTTTTGTCTCCTTCCGTGATTTTGTCAGCACAAGAAGAAGAGCATCTGACCTGGGGGTAAAGTTGCTGTGTCTTGGAAGCCTCGACAAAGCTGCTTCCGTCAAAAAGCTGGCGGAGCATCTTGGAATTCTACTGGATTCTGTTTTGTTTATGGGAGATGACAGAAAAGATATTCCTGCAATGCATGTTGCGGGAATATCAGCCTGCCCCCACGACGCAGCAGCTGAGGTGAAAAACATCTGCTCTGTTGTAGCCGACTCAAATGGTGGTCACGGGGCGGTCAGGGAGATTGCGGAACTGATTCTGGAGGCTGCCGGTGAATGATCTGTACACAGAAGCAGAGAGAGTTTTCGGTGTAGAGATAAAATGGCTTGAAGCCACTCTGCCTCTCAACAGGCAGTCATTCCCCATGGCTGTTGAGCTGCTCCACAGGTCACAGGGCAAGATTATCGTCTGCGGAGTCGGCAAGTCAGGTATTGTTGCCAGAAAAATAGCTGCAACCATGACCAGCACAGGAACGCCGGCATACTTTCTTCATCCCGCGGACAGTGTTCACGGTGACGCAGGAATCCTGGCAAAAGGAGACACTGCTCTTGTTCTCTCAAAGAGCGGAGACACATCTGAAATTGCGGCTCTTCTCCCGGTTTTGAGAAGCCTC
>JAGGYZ010000015.1 GCA_021162285.1 Candidatus Fermentibacteraceae bacterium | reverse complement strand
TGCATGTTCCAAGAAACACCTGATCCACTTTCGTCTCAGGAAGCTCGGACACAGCACAGACATTGTCTACAGTGTGAGGTCTGGCAACTACCGGAACAATCTTATCCAGATCGAAGTTGTGTACCTGACAGAATTCCGCGTCGGAGTCACTCCATACGGCGTCTTTGCACAGCTCTTCCCCAAAAAGGAAGTTCTGAGTCACTCTGTCTGCCGGGAAAACAGCAATTTTAGCACCCATCTCAATTCCCATGTTTGCAATGGTCATTCTCTCGTGGACAAGAAGGCCGCCTACAGAGCTTCCGTGGAACTCAACTGCCTTGTAATTAGCCCCGTCTGAACCGAGCTTCCCGACAATTGTAAGAATAAGATCTTTGGCTGACACACCTTTCTGCAGATAACCTTCAAGGTTGATTTCAATGGTTTCCGGCACGCGGAACCATGTTCTTCCTGTCATCCACAAGCCGGCAGCTTCCGTTCTGTCTATGCCTGTTGCAAATGTATTAAAAGCACCGTATGTACAAGTGTGGCTATCGCTTCCAACAACTATTCCCCCTGGAAGAGCAAGGTGCTGTTCCGGTAAAACCTGGTGGCAGATACCGCTCCCAACATCAAAAAACTTGTGTATCCCCTGTTCAGCCACAAATTTTCTTACCCTGGCGTGACCTGCCGCATGTTTGCTGGTGGCAGCAGGCGTAACATGGTCCAGAACAATGATGATTCTGTCGGGGTATTTAACTTTTCCACCTGGTTTTGTGCTCTCAAATTTTCCGATTATTGCTGAACTGTTGTCGTGGGTAAGTACCAGATCCGGTTCCACAAACACTATCTCGCCGGTCTTCACAACCTTGCCGGCTGCGCGTCCGAGAATTTTCTGAACATAAGTCTGCCCCATTGGTTTCCTTTCTAAAGGTAATTCTACCATGCCCACCATAGTTGTACTATGAACAATGAACAAGGTTCCTTCAAGTGCCGCGAATAACCATTGCCTGCAGGCAGCCCAGGTTTAATGTTAAGTATCCAGGGAGGAAACAGATGAAAATTGTAAAAGGTACCCGTCTGATTCAGAACGAGTATCCGGACCTTCTGAAAGATGAGTCATCACTTTCCGGAGGAAACTGTCAGCTTGCTGCATGGCCGGAAAACCTCTCTAAAGCTGCTTCGTTCATAAAAGAGTGTGCTGAAGACAGAGTTCCACTTACCATATCAGGCGAAAGAACAGGTATCACTGGAGGAGCTGTCCCCATGGGAGGGGCAGTTGTTTCCACAAGCCTGATGAAGGGAATAAAAGAAACAGATAAGCCTCACATAATAACTGTTGGAGCCGGGGAAACCCTGGACTCAATTCTGGAGTTCTGCCAAAGGGAAAAACCGGAGTTCTTCTACCCCCCTGACCCAACGGAAACCACTGCATCCATAGGAGGAACCATAGCCACAGACGCTTCCGGAGCTGGCAGCTACCTGTATGGTTCTACCAGAAACTGGATAAACAGGATTGTGCTGGTTCTCCCTTCGGGAAAACAGCTGGAAATCTCAAGAGGAGACTATTTTTTCAGAAAGGGCAGGCTCAGCCATCCTGTTATTGGTTCCTTAATGCTTCCGTCACTCGCAAGAGCCCAGCCGGCGAAAAATGCCGCCGGTCTGTACATCAGGCCGGACATGGACCTGATCGACCTGTTCATCGGCAGTGAAGGAAAACTTGGTCTTGTTGCTGAGGCCGATCTTATCCTTCATAAAAGGCCCCACGCAATAACCAGCTTTGCGGTATTCTGCAGCGAAAAACAGTTCTGGGAACTTCGCACCGACCTGATGAACACAAAACTGCGGGTAAGAGAGCTTGAAGTACTGGCAGAGCCCTGCCTTTCATTCCTTCAGGAGAACACCGGACAGACTTTCACTGAAACAGGTGACTGGGTTCTTGTTACATCAATCGAGGCTTCTTCTGAGGAAGAGCTGGATACGATACTGGAAACACTGGATGTACTTCTCGAAGGAAGGGGAGTTTCTCCAGACAACACCTGGGGCGGTTTTGACAGTGCCCAGAGAAAAAAGCTGAAGGAGTTCAGACACCTGGTTCCCGAGACGGTAAACCGTATTATTTCCGCCCTTTCAGTCGACAACCATCGAATCCACAAGGTAAGTACTGATACAGCAGTAAAGCCTGAAGACCTGCTGAAGTACTACACCGTCATGAGAAAAATTCTAAAAGATTCCGGTGTTCAATACATAGTTTTCGGCCACTCCGGGCAGGGTCATCTGCACGCCAACCTGATCCCTGTAAACACCGGCGAACTGGAGAGTGCCATGAAAGCGGTGGAACTGATTGCCGCGGAAGCTGTTGGCTTTGGTGGAACTGTAAGTGCCGAGCACGGTACCGGAAAGCTCAAGGCACCGCTTCTGAAACTGATGTACTCAGAACAGGAGCTGAATGAGATGAGCTTGCTTGTACAGAATATTTCTCTGCGCTGAGATAACCGACTCTTCATGTTATTGTGTGTGAGACTTTGTGTTCCTGGAACACTTATTCTGATCTTTTTACAGCGACACTGTTCAGTATTTTTCTGTATATGCCGATCAGTTTCCAGAACAGAAACATGAACACAACTGGGAATACAAGACTTAGTGCTATTTTCAGTAATGAAATATCTTCCAGAACAATACCACCTGTTACAGTTAACCCTGTCAGGGCAGCGCTGGCAGCGAACAGTACAATCCCTTCTGTGTAATTGTAGTAGTAAGACCATTTTTTATTTTTCAAAAAAGCCACTGTCGCAACAATCTTCACAATAAAAATGAAAAGCAAAAAAGGCAAAACAAGTGTCATGTAATTATTGAACAGTTTGTTGCTGTCTCCTGTGAAAACAACAGCAAGCCCTAAGGTACCCGGAATCAACAGCAACAGAATTATGACTTCGATCACCTGCCATGCCTTCACGACCTTAACTATCTCTGTATACTCAGATTTGTTCTTCTCTGTCATATACTGATCACTGTGTACATGCCATTTTGCCTCCGATACAGCACCGATATAAATGTGGATAAAAAACATCACTTGGGGAATTCTGAAGCACTTTTGTTAGATATCCTGTGCGCAGAACTTTTGTTCCAGCACAGATGATTCTTCTTTACAGGCAAGTTCACAGGCTCTGTTGAAAAGCCTTGCCTGTTGTTTCCATACTGGTATATTTCAGCGTTGAAAAGGTACCGCAGAACTCGAACCGGAGGTTTCTTAATAGGAACTGCACGAACCCTGAAGGAAACCGTTTCCGGAACACCTGTTCTGGAAAAGCAAAGCCGTTTCCTGGCCTGCGGTACCCCTTTTACTTCCAAAAACATCCATTCTGAAATGATCAAAGCCCTCTCAAAACAGTTCAGACTCAAAAAGGCCAGCCACCTCAGCTGGGCAGTCCGGCTTTCCGATGGTACAGAGGTAAAAAACGATGGCGGAGAGTCCGGTGCCGGTAAGTGCATACTGGATGTAATGCGAGAAATGAACGTAGAGAACTGCCTTGTGCTTGTTGCCCGGTGGTACGGCGGTAAACATCTGGGTGGCCTTCGTTTCAGAATCTACAGGAAAACAACGGCAGAGCTGATCTCATGTTTTTCATCCCCGCTGTAACATCCCACCTGTTGCCTCAGAATTCTCTCAGGCTATATTTATCTACGGGAACACGTGTATGGTAAGCAGGAGAGGTACCATGAACAAACAGTTTTTCGTATGCCATTCAACTGCGGATACCGATCTTGCAAAGACTCTGATGGAAGAACTTGAGGCTGACGGGTATCAGTGCTGGCTTACTTCAAGAGATGCCGATACGGGTCAGAACTCAGAGAAATCCATTACCACTGCTATTCTTCACTCCTCTGCAATGTTGCTCGTGTTCACGGAAAACAGCTCAGACTCGCGTCGCATCAGAAACGAACTGGACATTGCTGCAAATCAGCGAATACCAATTGTTACACTGAAGTTCCGCCGCGGTGAGGTTTCCGAAAGTATCAGCTACTACACACACCTGCAGCAGTGGATAGACTGCACACTCAATCAATCCAACACACCGGAGATTATCCCTGCTCTGTTCAACATTGCAAAAACACCTCTGGAACCACCGCAGGAAACGAAACAGAGAAATTGGTGGAAAGCTGCAGTAGCAGCTGTGCTGGCTTTGATACTGTTTGTTGCTGTCTTCAGTAACTCCTCTCCGCCTGCCTCTACAAGCTCACTGACCAACACGGCAGTGGGTGGAAGAGACTCATGGGATTACATTTCAGACATAATCCCCAGCGGTACAGGCGGTTTCATCGCAGCAGGCGGATGGGACTGGGGCTACTGGAGCAAAATCTGGATAGCCGGCTTCAACTCATCAGGCAGTCTGGTATACACATGGTCAGATTCCATTTCCGGTAACTGCAGACCCCTTGTTCTGGCAACGACAGACAACGGCTGTATAACAGTTTTTACCGACTTCTCTGATGCAGATACAGACGGATTCAGCTACAGGGCTCTCCGCCTTGATTCTCTCGGTGGAACGGTCTGGGAAACCCGGGGCTGGATAGACCGTCCCGGTGGAGTCCAACCTGTTATCTCCTCTCTCAACTGGCTTCCTGACAGCACTGCAGCAGCCTCTTTTACAACATCATTTCCCGGAGACAGCAGACATGCAGTGTTTGTTGCAGAACTAGACGGCTCCAGCGGAGATGGAAGTTCCTTTCAAATACCGGGAAACATTGAAACACTGTCCATGGCAGCTTCTGCCGGTGGCAGCATGGTTCATGTAAACAGGGGCATTCTAAGCAACACTGCCACAACAGAACTTTTGAACGCTGAAGGCGTTCTGCAGTTAACATTTAACGACTCTGACGGGATAGAGATAAACTGTGTGAAGTACAACACAGACAACACTTTGATTGCTGCCGGCACCAACATCAACCACAGACTCACCGTTTTCAAACTCGGTGAAGATTTCAGTGTTCTATGGAAAAACAGTTTTAACGTTGAAATCACTGGAACGGTAGCCGATATGGTTGTATCCCCCGAGGGAACAGTTGTTCTTGCTGGCTCCACCCTTCCCGATGATGAAGACAACTGTGACGGGTGGGTTCTGTGTCTTGACAGCTCTGGAAAGATCAGGTGGCAGACCACTGTGGATGAAGGTGGAGACCAGCACATTCTGACTGTTGAAGCCAAACAGGATGGAACACTTCTGCTTGGCGGAACCACCACCTGTTTCGGAGACCGCGACGGCTGGTTGTTTGAAATGACACCTGACGGCAGGTACAAAACCCCATGCAGACCTGGAATCGATATTTTCTCTGAAAACTGGGAAACAGGATTTGTCCACCAGTCCACCTGGATTGTAGGTTTCAGAGGGAACAACCGCCCTGAAATAATACAGAATGAAGACAACTATGCTCTGAGTACAGGTGTTGCTGTTATTCGGAGACAGGCAGTTCCACTGGTTCCGGGGCTGTGCTTTGAAGTGGAAGTGTCTGTTGCAAACAGCACGGCAGCGCCAGACAGCCTTTGGGTAGCCCTTGGCTCGATCGGGCAGAGCCTTCCTGCTGATCTTCCAGAGAACACAGATTGTGAAATTGTGTGGAACTGTGTGCCGGAACAGCAGATTGCAGTTTCCACAGGAAGAGTGTCTCCCCGGTTTGCCATGGAAACACCTGTCAACTTCGATGTTACAAAACCTGTGCTCTTTACCATTGAGAACCTTGAAGACTCAGTTTCCTTCAGAGCGAACGACAGCCTGCTTTTTACCGTACCTTCTGCTGTCGAACCGGATTCACTGAGATTTTATGTGAACGGAAGCTCAGGTTCTACTTCATGCCGGATGGACAACATCAGAGTGTTTCTCAGAAAATGGTAGTTTTTAGAGAGCGCTGTTCCCTTCGAATTTTTTTACCGCAAGACAGCAGTTCCCTCCTCCGAACCCGAATGAATTGCTAATAGCAGCTTTTATATCAAGTGATTCTGCTCCCCCGGCTACGTAATCCAGCGTACAGTCAGGATCCCTGTCCCTGTAGTTGATCGTAGGCGGAATTCTGCCTGTGTACACACTCATTACAGTTGATACAAGCTCAACAGACCCGGCAGCAGCCATAAGGTGACCGATCATCGACTTTATCGAACTTACTTTCAACTGTGAAGCAAACTCCCCGAAAACCTTCTCTATAGCGGCACTCTCACCCTTGTCGTTAAGCACTGTTGATGTTCCGTGGGCATTTATGTAGTTAATGTCTTCACGACCGAGACCAGCATCTCTCATTGCCAGCTGCATAACCCTTACCATACCGCTGCCGTCTGGAGCCGGTGCTGTCAGGTGGTAGGCATCCGCCGTGTTGCCGTACCCTGCTATTTCAGCGTAGATCCTGGCATTGCGGTTCAGCGCATGTTCAAGACGCTCCAGAACAACAACCCCGGCACCCTCCCCCATAACAAAACCATCTCTGTTTCTGTCGAACGGCCTGCTTGCTGTCTCCGGTGACTCGCTGGCGGTCATTGATCTGGTAGCACAGAAAGCCCCGTATGGCAGCGGAGAGATACACGCCTCCGAGCTTCCTGCAAGCATGATATCGGCGTCTCCCCTCTGAATTATTCTGAAAGCGTCACCGATGGCATTTGACCCTGTGGAACAGGCTACAGACAGCGCAGAAAGAGGGCCTCTGAGGCCGTACTTTATGGAAACCAGAGCAGCGGCCATGTTGACCAGCATCCTTGAAACCAGAAACGAACTCAGATTTCGCGGGCCTTTTTCGTGAAGAATTGAATACCCCTCATCAAGAGCCTGCGCTCCTCCGATACCCGACCCGATGATAACTCCGGCCCTGTCTCTGTCAAAGGATATCAGTTCCGAATCGTCCATGGCCATTGCAGCCGAGGCAACGGCAAACTGTGTGAACCTGTCCATTCGGCTTGCGGACTTTCTATCTGTCCAGTTCTCCGGATCAAAATCCTTAACCTCTGCTGCAAGCTTCGAGCGGTATTCAGACACATCAAAATGAGTGACCCTGGTCACACCGTTTCTGCCTTCAAGAAACCCGTTAAAGGATTCCCGGACACCACTGCCCAGCGGCGTAACAGCTCCCATACCTGTAACAACAACCCTGTGTTCGTTCATGAATACTATCCCCTGTGTAAAACGGTACTGATATCTTTGCGACTAATATTTGACCTTAGATAATTAACCCGGTGATTATTTGCAAGAAGACTGATTCCGGTTACTACAAATACTACCGGACAAAAAAGGTATAAACTGGTAAAGCAAAGCGGGGGAACAATTGCTCTCCCGCTTTCCAGCAACAGGTACTATCTGAGAACGGTTAAGCTCCTCATTGAGTTCAACCCTTCTCCCTTGAGTTTTACAAAGTAGAGACCACTGGAAAGAGCGGATGTCTCCACTGCAATGTTGTGGCTACCTGCATCAAGAATCTCATTGCAGACAGTCTGTACTACGCGTCCGTGAATATCGTACACGGCAATTTCCGTGCTGCCCGGTGCAGCAGTGACAAAACTCAGAGATGCCTGGTTTACACACGGGTTGGGGTAAACAGTGACTGCCTGATCGGGAACTACTCCACCGTTGATTCCTGTACCGTCATGCTCCCACAGGGTGATGTCCGCATCGGCGAATGTTTCAACGCCCTGGTGACGGTCGCCGCTGAAAACTATGTGCCAGTCATCTGTGTGAGGTGCATAAAACCAGATCTCTCCGGCACTCTGACCCTGGATCACTTCGTAGCAGTCAAACGCTTCTTCTGCCTGGTAAAGATCCCAGTTGGCAGAATCCACTATGAAAAAGTCTGCCGTTCCGTCTTCCAGCGGTTCAGCATACTCGGAACGGGGATTTGCATAGTAGTCTCTGCCGTTCATGATATCTGCAGGAAGCTCGTAGTTTACCTCGATAAGGTATTTGGTCCAGGAGCCTTCACTGAGTTCGTTGTAGTCAAGCTCGGGCATGAGGTCCTCTGGACTCCAGTCGAGGGTGTATGCCTGCCCCGCAACACTGTTTGTAATTACTTCAGTGTATCCGCTGCCAAAGTTTCCAAGTGTGGTGGAGATGCTCATATAGTAGTTCTGATTGTTCCCCAGCTTGAATGTAATCTGCCCGTTCCGGTCTGTCTGCCCCCAGGTTCCTCTGTAGATAGTGCTGGTCTGCCAGCCCTCACTTGCGATCTGTACGATGGCATTGTCCACCGGTGTACCTGCGGAATCAGTTACAGTTACAGTGAAAGTGCAGAACAGGGAGTAGATATCCACATCGTCCCATGTGAAACCGTCATTTCTCCAGGTCCAGATGCAGCTGCATTCCTTGGAACCTCCCTGATCAACATCATATGCACAGCCGGGGTTGTTGATGGTGTCCACATACCATCCGTGCCATTCATCGTTCCACCATATCTCACACCACACATGGTCTTCGTTTATATCCATTGTGCAGGCTGTGGGAATCAGAATTGTTCTGGCTGCTGAAGAAAGCAGGTCCTGTGTCTCCCCGCAGTTTCCGTTGTGCTCGTGGGCAATGATGTTAGGCTGTATAGGTCTGTTGCCGCTGGCTGATTCGTCGAGAGTGGCACGGGTCCATTTGCTGACAATCTCGACAGCCTGCAGACTGTCATAAAACTCAGGAGTTGTAGACCACCCCCAGCTTCTAAGCTGCTCGTCCCAGAAAACCATAACATTCTGATTGACCACCTGGTTCAACACCGGAAATCCGGCATCATCCATGTCCCACAGGTACTGTCTCCAGAACTCGTCGTACACGGTGGAATCGTTCAGCGGCTTTTCATCGGACACCTTCGGCATAACAATGTAGTTGTAGTAGATGTCCATTGGTATCTCAACCCACACAGTGTCTGAACCGACAACTGTGTAGTACTCAGTTGTACTGTAGTAATCCGAACCACCGTAATCCTTTACATTTACATAGCTTAAGAAGGGATCGTGGTCGTAGATTCCCTCTGCATTGTCTACAAGAAGTGTTTCATCGAAGTTGGGGTTTGCCAGGATTGTCCACGAGAGGCGGGAAACGGTAAAAGCAAGCTCATCGTAGATGTTTTCCCCCTGGTGTGACAGCAGAAGAGCCCCGTACCTGTCCTGGTTGGCATCGGTGAGAACGGACATTTTCCAGATAAGATGCCTCTGCAGCCACTCGGGGGCCAGGTCTACTGCCTGCTGGGCCTGTGTTGTTAAAGTAACATCTTCTGTCTGCTGTATTGTTCCCGCCGAGAGGGAAACAACTGCAGGGCAGATACCGTCTCTGTCGGGAATCACAAACCTGCAATCGAGTGAATCAACTGCTGCATACTCTGAAGGCGGCTCAAAAAGAAGCAGAGGTTCAACAACCTCTTCCGCGTTCCAGGTAAGCCATACAGGTGTAATTGAGACAAGATCAACAGAGCTTCCGGTAACCTCAACGGGAGTTCCCGGGTCGCCGGTTATACCCGGCAGATCTCCGCTGGCAAACGCCACGGAGCAAAGCAGAATCAACGACAAGTACCTCATAATTTCCTTCCCTGAATTTATTGAAATAGTTGCATTCACACCATTGAAGATACAATCAGCTAATCGTGAGGTAAACCCGGAACAATCTGGAGAGGTTGCATCATGCTGTTTTGCATCATGTCATACTGCATAACTGAAAACATCTCGCTGATAGGCGGTTTCACCTCTGTATTAAAGCAACTCTGAATACTCTCTGCCGAGTTTCAGCGGGATTCGTCTTTCAACCAGTTGACGATCCTTCGAAAGTCTTCTTTCTCTTTCTGGTTTTTGTGGTAAATCTCTATGAGGCAGATTTTCAGTGTGATATTTTCAAGATAATAGACAATCCTGATACCTGACCTGCTGCCGCTTCCCTTCAGAGATCTGCATGCGAACTTCTTCGCGATAAAAAATCCATCGGGCAAATCGGGATGTAACAACGGGAAAAAGCCCATGCTCTCTGGAATAATGTTAGAAGTGAAATGGGCAACAAACAGAGCTTTTTTCCAGTTGTCGATGTCATCGGGAAGTGTTCTGTATTTCCGGCGCAGTTTTTTCAGGTCATCCTTGAACCCGTCTGTCTCCTCAAACTGAATACCGTTAAACTCGGTCATTAGGAATAATCCCTCAAGGAATACTCCGGTGTTCTATAAAACACCATTTCGTAGTTTATCTCTTCACCCTCATCGACAGTGCCTTTGTTCCAGTGCACAACGAATTTATGTTACATTATCTATCATATCAATATTCTATTTTCTTACACCAGAAACAGGGCGCCCCCCCGGTAACCGTTCAGAACCTGATGAACCACACCGGTTTAAGCGCTACTGTACAGTCTTGGAATACTTAAAGATTACTTTGTAAATGTCTCTTAGAAACCTGTCACTCAGATCGCCATGGTCCAGCTTTGAAATGACTTCTTCTTCTCTTGAAATGTCTTCGACGGGAATGTTGTTTACAGCTTTCTGTTCACTGATTCTCAGAACGATTTCAATCCGCCGGTTCAGCAGTTTCACAATTTCAGTGTCCACTGCATCGATCTGTTCTCTGAGCTTCTTAATCTCATTCGTATCGTTCATTTCACACCGCACTGCCCTCTGTACCTCAGGAAATGATCACAGATAACGATGGAAGCAAGAGCTTCAACAACAGGTACTGCCCGGATTGCAACGCAGGTATCGTGGTCTCCCTTTATCTGTATTTTCCTGCTTTTCCCGTCAGAATCAACTGTGTTCTGCTTCAGAGAAATACTTGGTGTCGCCTTGAAAGCAACACGAAACACAATAGGCATTCCTGTGGATATACCCCCAAGCACTCCCCCGGCACGGTTTGTTATTGTTACAACTTTTCCATTCTCAACTGCAAACTCATCGTTGTTCTGTTCGCCTGTAAGCTCTGCACTGCTGAATCCAGCCCCGATTTCAAACCCCTTTGCCCCGTTCAGCCCAACCATCACCTTTGCCAGGTCGCCGTCCAGCTTATCGAACAGAGGTTCTCCAAAACCTGCAGGTACATTTTCCACAACGCACTCTACCACACCGCCAATAGAGTTCCCCTGCCGCTTCAACTTCTTCAGCAGAGCAAGAACCTCCCCTTCTTTCTCTCTGTCGGGGAAATTTACGGAACTGCCCTGTACATCTTCAGGTTCTACAGATCCCGCAGCAATATCTGAATTAACACTTCCAACCTTTTTTACATAGGCAAGAATTCTAAAACCTGTTCCCCCTGCCAGTATCTGAGCAGCTATGGCGCCTGCAGCCACCACAGGCGCCGTGAGCCTGGCAGAGCTTCTTCCACCTCCGTAACAGTCCCTGATTCCGTACTTTGCCTGGTATGTGAAGTCTGCGTGACCAGGTCTGTAAACATCGCTCAGATCCGTGTAATTATTTTTTGTAAACCCATGATTCTTAATGACGATACTTATGGGTGTTCCAGTTGTTTTCCCCTCAAACAGCCCTGACACTATCTCAAACCTGTCCTGTTCCTGTCTCGTACTCACCGGCCCGGTTCCGCCTGGTTTTCTTTTATCCAGCTGCTTCTGAATTTCGTTCATATCAAGTTCAATTCCTGGAGGGCAGCCTTCGACAACAGTACCGATTGAAGAACCGTGAGATTCTCCCCACACGGTAACTCTGAACATCTTTCCTATGGAATCTCCAGGCATTTCTCACCTTCTTCACAGCTTTCAATCACCCTGATAAAATTCCAGAACTCAGGGAATGATTTCCGTACACATCCGGCATCCTCAACTGTCATACCTCTGTTCCTGAGTTTTATCAACCCCAGACACATTGCCAGCCTGTGGTCATTGTGAGACTGTGTGGCGGCAGGGTGCAGCTGTTTCTGCCCTGTAACGGTGATTGAGTTCTGTGTGGTTTCTATGTGTACCCCGATTTTGCTAAGCTCTGCTTCCACCTTCTGTATCCTGTCGCTTTCCTTGTGTATCAGGTGGCTGATGTTTTTAACGACAGTTGTTCCCTCTGCGAACACGGCAACTGCAATCAGCGTAAGAACTGAATCGGGGCTGTCTTTCATGTCAACCTCAACCCCCTGTAAACCACCGGATTTCTGAACAGACACACTGCCGTCACCGGTGTTCACACTGCATCCCATTTTCTGGAGTATGGAAACAAACTTCGATTCCCCCGGATTGGAATCTGCACTCATCCTGTTAACCTTAATCTCTCTGCCCAGTATCGCGGAGGCCGCAAGCAGTGTATTTACAGAACTCCAGTCGCCTGGAATATCAACATCCGCCGGCTGATACCTCTGCCCTGCGGGAACCCGGAACACATCGTAATCATCCCCGGGTATTCTCTCCGCGGTAACTCCGAATCTCTTCATCTCCCGCAGTGTAATATCTATATAGCCCGATGAAACAATGGGCTTCATAACAACAAGTTCTACATCGTCAGCAGCACCGGGCGACACGATCAGCAGTGAGCTCACAAACTGGCTGCTTACATCTCCCGGAATGACTGTTCTGCCTCCACTCAGCCCGCTATTAACTTTCAAAGGATATCCGTCGCTGCCGGGACTCTGTGTAATACCTGCTCCAAGGTCACGAAGAGCGTTAAGAAGTGGTAGAATCGGGCGCTGTCTGTTTCTGCTGTCGGCGGTAATCAAAGTTTCACCGGGAAGCAGGCAGGCCATACCGGTAATGAACCTTAGAAGAGTCCCGGATTCACCTGCATCAACAACCCTTGAATTCTTCAAGCTGC
>JAGGYZ010000022.1 GCA_021162285.1 Candidatus Fermentibacteraceae bacterium | reverse complement strand
TTATTAACACAATGGACCACCCTTCTGCTTGAATACCAATGACAAGGGTAAAGTACCCTAATCAGAGGGGTTGGTCCAACCATTATGTCTTTTGGAAACTGATACGGATAGACCAGTCAGGGAGCAATAGTCTTCCCTCGGGAACGATTCCAGCGAATCAGAACAGCGCGACTGGCTGTCCTTCCTCCTCCAGACTCAAGAACAATTAAAGCTTTTAGGGCCACTGGGACTGGCAGGTGATGACGGGGAGAAGGTTGAGAAGTTCGATAGAAGCAAAGCAGTCAGACCTGAGAACCCGTCCAGTCTGTAGCCGGCATGGACAGGATATTCATTGACACCCACTCCGTACAGGAGTATTAACATTACATAAAGTTGCTGGCTTGTTGCTGATAACCTCTCTAAACGGAGGGAATACATGAAGATTTTTCTGATGCTCATTCTTTTCGCGAGAATCACAGTAGCTTTCGCCGAAACCAACCCCTCCCTTGCCACCGTACTGACTCCCGACGGGGCACTCATAGAGGGAGTATCGGGGAGTTTCGATCCCACGGGGTTCCATATGACATACGGCCCAGGAGGCGAGCCGTTATTCGTTCCTGATAAATCCTTGCTTAAGGAACCTGTTAACATCCCTGATGAACAGAGCACTGAAGGTTACTGGGGCACTTCTTTTAGTGTGCCACCCGGTGTGAGTGACGCAGTCACAGCCATCGCAGTAAGTGGCTCGGATGTGTATGTGGGTGGCTGGTTCACCGAAGCCGGAGGGGTTGCCGCAGGCGGTATAGCCCGATGGAACGGTAGCTCCTGGTCGGCCCTGGAAAGCGGTGTGAACGGCACAGTATATGCTATCGCCGTGAGTGATTCGGACGTGTATGTGGGCGGTGGCTTCAGCCAGGCTGGAGGGATTACCGCCAACTGCATCACCCGATGGGACGGCAGCTCCTGGTATGCACTGGGAAATGGTGTAAGTGGTGGTGACTCTCCAAGAGTTCATGCCATCGCAGTGAGTGGCTCGGATGTGTATGCGGGAGGCATGTTCACCGAAGCGGGGGGGAGTACTGCAAATCACATCGCCCGGTGGGACGGCAGTTCCTGGTCAGCCCTGGGAGATGGTGTAAGTGGTGGTAGTTATCCATTAGTTTTTGCAATAACCGTAAGCGGCTCGGATGTGTATGCAGGAGGCATATTCACCGAAGCGGGGGGGAATACTGTAAATCACATCGCCCGGTGGGACGGCAGCTCCTGGTATGCACTGGGAAATGGTGTAAGTAGTGGTGTTCGCTCTTCAAGTGTTAATGCCATCGCTGTAAGTGGCTCTGATGTGTTTGTGGGTGGTGACTTCAATCTGGCCGGAGGGATTGCCGTCAACCATATCGCCCGATGGGACGGCAGTTCCTGGTCTGCACTGGAAAACGGTGTGAACGGCCCTGTTGATGCCATCTCTGTCAACGACTCTGATGTGTATGTGGGCGGTTATCTTTCTCAGGCTGATGGGATTACCGTCAATCACATCGCCCGATGGGACAGCAGTTCCTGGTCGGCCCTGGGAAACGGTTTGAACGGTTCTGTTAATGCCGTCGCTGTGAACGGCTCCGATGTGTATGTGGGAGGTGACTTCAGCCACGTTGGTGGAATTGTCGTCAACTGCATCGCCTTATGGGACGGCAGTTCCTGGTCTGCACTGGAAAATGGTGTAAGTAGAGATACTGGCATTCCAAAGGTCTATGCGATCGCAGTGAGTGGCTCGGACGTGTATGTAGGAGGTTACTTCAGCCAGGCCGGGGAGATTGCCGTCAACTGCATCACCCGATGGGACGGCAGTTCCTGGTCAGCTTTGGGAGATGGTGTAAGTGGTGGTGTCGGCTCTACAAATGTCTATGCCATCGCAGTGAACGGCTCTGAGGTGTATGTGGGAGGTGACTTCACCCAAGCCGGTGGTTTTGCCGTCAACTACATCGCTCTATGGGACGGGAGTTTCTGGTCTGCACTGGGAGATGGTTTAAGTGGTGGAACCAACCCAAACGTTTATGTCATCACCGTGAGCGACTCGGATGTGTATGTGGGTGGAAAGTTCACAAAGGCCGGGGGGGATATCGTCAATAACATCGCACTATGGGACGGCAGTTCCTGGTCTGCACTGGGAAGTGGAGTGAACAATAGGGTAAACACCATTGCGGTGAATGGCCCGAATGTTTATGTGGGTGGCAGATTCACCGAGTCCGGAGGAATTCCCGTCAACTACATCAGTCGATGGGACGGTAGCTCCTGGTCGGCCCTGGGAAGTGGTTTGAACGATTGGGTGCGTACCATCGCGATTACTGGCTCGGATGTTTACGTTGGTGGCGGGTTTACCCAGGCAGGGGACAATCCTGCAAACCGCATCGCCCGTTGGGACGGCAGTTCCTGGTCTGTCCTGGGAAGTGGTTTGAACGATTGGGTGCATGCCATCGCGATTGCTGGCTCGAATGTTTACGTTGGTGGTGAATTCACCCAGGCAGGTGGGCTTCCCGCCTCCAGTATCGCTTACTGGGTTGAGCAGGAAATGACAATCTACCCACCCGAGGAAGCAGCTACACGGGGCATCCTTGTGTCCCCCAATCCCACGATGACCGGGGCGAATTTGTTGTTCTGTAGCATTGGCTTTTTACCCTTGACCCTGAATATCTACGATACTGCTGGGCGACTTGTTAAAACACAAGAACTGGGAGCCTTACCAACAGGTTCACACACCCATTACTGGGACGGGTGTGATGGAGGTGGCCTGCCCCTGGCCTCCGGTGTGTATCTCATACGGATTTCCAGCACGGAACTCCAGGCTTTCACAAGTGTGGTGCTTACGAGGTAGGAGACCCATGAACAAAGGAAGGGAGGTTCTTTCCCTGTCATGTCCGAATCGGGTTATGGCACCCTGTAGTGGATACTTGTCAAACTTTCTGTAGAAGGAATTCTATTGTTATATAGAAGAAGTTCTACGCATTCGTTTTGCCACCCCGTAGTGGATGCTTTCGGAACTTCCATGGAGACTTCCTAAAAAATAGAGAAATATAAAATGTCAGGTACACAACCAATCGTGAAAACTATACAGCAGTTCTGAACGATCAACACTTACAGTCACTTTCTAGTCATGTTGATTTTATTATAATGCTACATATGGACTCCGAATCAGTAGAAAAGATTAATCTTAATGCTTTTTCAAAAAACTGAACTCAAATTTATCTTCACTCTTCTCATTTCAGTATCCATTGCTATTGGTGGATCAGGAGTCAGAGGTATGGTTACAAATAGCTATGGATTTCCTCTTGCAGGAGTTTTGGTATGTGCCCTCGAAGCAGAAAAAGGTGAGAGTTGTTGGACAACATATTGGCAGAGCCGTCGAATGACCACCACTGATTCTGAAGGATTATACAGTATTGATCTCCCTACTGGTTATCACTCAATGTACATTACTTTGGATTCTATTGTGTCCAGGTCTGGTTGTGTCGTTCTAGTGAATAATGCATATCTGGATCTTAACTTCAGTGAGGAAATAGTTCCTAATGAACCTGGCTCAATATCAGGATTGGTTACAGACCAGAATGGAACTCCTTTAGAAGAAGCATTTGTGCTCGCTCAAACTACTGGAGCCAGAGTACGAACTGATTCATGTGGGAGATACATCATCGCAGACCTACCGCCAGGGTTCCATACTCTTGAAGCTGGTCTTTATGGAATGCTAAGTGTTACTAATGACTCTATCTGGGCATTTCCAGAAGGGGAATCTGAGTGCAATTTCGATACTGCTTCCGGAAGAGCCCTACAAGACACCACAGGATACATCAGTGGGATTGTAGAGACAACCTACGGTTCACCAGCAATAAGTTTCACTGTTAGTGTTGTTGGTACTTCATTAGGTTCAATGACAGATTCAACAGGAGCTTATAGTATCAGGTTCTTTGAGCCTGGCAATTTCACGCTCAGGGCAAGCTGTGTAGGTTATCTTCCGTCTTTTTCTCCTATAATTAAGGTAATCGCTGGTGAAGTGTTTGAATACAATTTTATTCCCAGCACTTTCCTTGAAGCTGACTCCACTGGAGGAGCACTGAGGCCTGGACCACATTCCGGAACGAACATTGTTATAACTGACTCCAGATAGGAGCACTTAGACCTGGATCTTGTTCCGAGCCGAACATTGCTATACATGATTAGCAAATTTTTCTACTTGTTTGGTTCTCAAGTTCCTCCTGATGGATGTGCCGGTACTTAGTAGCGTCCCGGCCCGCGGAGCGGCCCCACATCTATAAGTAACTTGAGCGCTATCATTGCATGGATTATCTTTATAGAGCGTGCAAGAGTACAAAGACCGTTTATTCACTGGCGTATTATACCCGGCAAGTAGCGTGGTCTGGAGTGAGCGACAACATCATCGGTGACGCTTTGCGATCCCGTTTTGGAAGAGTGCGCATTACGATCACTCCGAACTCTTGCACGCAGTTTTTCAACCACCTTACTATGGAGGAAAATACGATGAAAGGCAAGAAGAAGACTGATCCAAATGCTGACCGGAAAAGAGAAAGGTTGAGCAAACATCTTGAGCAGGTGAATCTTTATGCCGCCGGGATAGATATCGGATCGCAAATGCATTACGTTGCTGTTCCCGAGGGTTTGGATCCAGAGCCAGTACGCTCTTTCTCCTGTTTTACTGGCGACCTGAAGAAAATGGCTGCCTGGCTTGTTGAAATAGGTATTGCGACCGTGGCGATGGAATCTACAGGTATTTACTGGATTCCAGCATACGAGATTCTTGAGGAGTCAGGTCTTGAGGTGCTTCTGGTAAACGCACGCAATGTTAAGAATGTATCAGGACGAAAAAGTGATGTGCTGGACTGTCAGTGGCTACAGCAGCTGCACACTTATGGACTGTTGCAGGGAGCCTTTCGCCCCCCTGAACATATTACCTCACTTCGGGCCTACATGCGGCAGAGGGATACTTTAATAAAATACGCCAGTTCTCATATTCAGCATATGCAGAAAGCTCTGCGCCAGATGAATCTGTTGCTGGACAATGTTGTCAGCGATATCACCGGCAAAACAGGTATGACCATTATCCGTGCAATACTGGAAGGAGAAAGGGATCCTGACAAGCTTGCTGTTTATCGGGATGGGCGATGCAAGAAAAGTGAAGAAGAAATATCAGAATCTCTGCACGGTCATTACCGTGATGAATACATTCTTGCATTACGACAGTCTTTGCATCTTTATGAGACCTATCAGGAGCAGATTCGTGAATGTGACCTTGCTATTGAAAAGCTGTTGGATACGTTTGAATCAAATGGAGACTCCAATTCACTACCGCCCTCGAAAGACAGAAAGTCAGCCAGCGCTCCATCATTCAATGCCCGCGAGGAGCTTTTCCGTATAACCGGAGTAGACCTTACAAGGATACCGGGTATCAGTGAGGTTACAGCTCTCAAGGTGATTTCAGAGATTGGGACGGACATGAGTCGATGGAAAAGTGCGAAGCACTTTGCATCCTGGCTCGGTCTCAGTCCCGGTACGAATGTATCCGGTGGTAAAGTGTTGAGCAAGAAAACAAAAAGAACAGCAAACCGTGCCTCTTCAGCTCTGAGAATGGCAGCTTTCGCAGTGACGAACTCCAAGAGTGCAATAGGAGCTTACCATCGCCGGATGAGGGCAAGGCACGGATCGCCTAAGGCGATTACCGCTACAGCTCACAAGCTGGCGAGACTGATTTACAGCATGCTTAAAAACGGTATGGAATATGTTGAACAGGGTCAGGATTACTATGAAAAACAGTACAAAGATCGAGTATTGAAAAACCTGAAAAGAAGGGTTGCTGAGATGGGTTTCAAGATGATTCCGGATCAAAACCAGGAAAACGCATCTCTTGACGGGGCAACATGTTAAATTTTAAGTTACTTGGAAGATAGTGAATCAATCTATTTCCTTTCGTCTGTTGCGTTAATCAGTTTCCAGTTTCCAGCAACACGAGCATCACTGATGGTCAAACAGGCCCAACTGAGTATCCTTTATAGATTACCTATTCCGGTCTCTTAAGGCCGAGATCTTTCCAGAGTGATAAGAAATCAATCTGATCTCCATGGGATGCGTGACTGGATTCAAGCATTTTCAAGAGATTGACAACCTTTTTTCTGTAAGACTTGTCTTTAACTGCTTCCCTTGGTGTTTTTCCGTCAAGTGCAGGCAAATGCTCATCAGACCAGTTGCGATACAGATCTGCGTAAACCTGAGCCATAACTTCTTTGGGAACATCGAGTTTCTCTCTTGGTGAAGTTTCTTCCCTGGATTTTTTTTCCATGTCAATATCATGGTATTCAATACTTGATTCTCTTATCAGACTTCCCAGTGCTTCTTCAACGGCATCTCCAACCCGCCAGCATCTTTCCTCAGAGTTTATATCAACTGTCATCTTGCTGTCTGAAACAAATATGCCTTTTGCGATCAGAACCGGATTCACTTTTCCTTCTGGTCTTTCTTCGGCCCAGACGAAAAAACTATCATCCTCTACTGCTATTTCGCTGATGCTGTCAAGTGCTTTCATTGCTTCCGGTCTGGAACTTTCCTTGAGGCTGTAGTGAATTGTTATGGGCTTCAGCATTTCCTGATCGGTGTTTTGCAGTATGGGCATTTTTCTCGGGGTTCCATGGATGTTAGCCCAGAGCTGAGGACCTGCCGGCCAGTCTTTTTTCAGATATTTAGCCCATGTTTTTGAC
>JAGGYZ010000184.1 GCA_021162285.1 Candidatus Fermentibacteraceae bacterium | reverse complement strand
GTTCTTTCTCACATCCAGATATGCGGACCAGGAAGACAGCTCTGCTTCTTCTTCCGGAGTAAGTGAAGAGTCAAGTGTGAAAAGTTCCAGATGTACACTTTCCGAATGTTTGAGATTGTTCGGTATGTGGTCCCAAATATCCTCTGCAGTAAAAGGAATAATAGGAGCAAGCAGCCTGCTGAGTTCAACGGTGAGCCAGCCCAGCAGTTCGACTGTAGCAACCCTTGCAGGACTGCCTGGATTATCGCAGTACAATCTGTCTTTTCTGGCATCAAGGTAAAGACCGGAGAGCTCTATTACCATGAAATTCCTCAGTTCCCTGTATACTCTGTGAAACTGGAACTTTCTGTATTCATCAATACAGAAAGCCATGAGTTTGCGGAATCGGAGCCAGATGTATCTGTCCAGACCTGTAAGGGTACCAGGATCGGGCATTTCCCCTGTAGCATCTTCCAGATTGCCCAGCATGAACCGTATGGTGTTCCTTATCTTTCTGTAAGCTTCCCTGGAATCTGCCAGCTGACCGAGATCAGCTCTGAAATCGGAAGTGTAATCTATTCCCGCAAACCACAGACGCAGAATATCGGCTCCGTTGGCACTGATTACTTTCAGAGGGGAAATTACATTGCCAAGAGATTTTGACATTTTCTTGCCCCTTTTATCCTGTATCAGACCGTGGGTAATGATGTTGTCCGCCGGACGGGAAAGCCCAAGGGCATTTGAAGTGACAAGGCTCACCCCGAACCAGCCTCTGTGCTGATCGGTGGCTTCAAGGTAAACCGATGCCGGTCTTGACAGACCGTATTCCTCTGTAAGCACATTGTAGTGGCTGAGAGAACTGTCAAACCACACATCCAGGATGTCATCGACCCTTTTGAGGGAAGTTCCTCCGCAGTGAGGACACTGAGCCTTTCTCCCATCAAGAGCGAAAATTTCATCAGGAGACATGGTGAACCACACATCAGCACTGTCTTCAAGGACTTTTTCCGCAACCTTTGCTATGAGCTTTGAATCAAGAACTGCCTCTCCGCAGTCCGGGCAGGTAAACACCGGAAGGGCAACGCCCCATGATCGCTGTCTTGAAAGACACCAGTCGGGCCTCACAGACATCATGTTCTTCATTCTGTCGTATCCCCAGTCGGGATACCAGTTTACCTCGTCCACCATTTCCAGAACCCTTTTCTTCAGATCCCTGTGGGAAAGACTGAGAAAAAACTGCTCTGTGGCCCTGAAGATCAACGGCTTCTTGCATCGCCAGCAATGAGGGTAGCTGTGCTTTATTGTGCTTGAAGCAATCATTCTTCCAGATTCGGTGAGGTCTTCAACTATTACGGAATTAGCTTTGAAAACGTGAAGTCCGCTGTACTTGCCGCCTTCTTCAGTGAATTTCCCCTCCGGCCCCACCGGGCAGAAAGTCTCAATTCCGTAATTCTGACAGACCATAAAGTCATCAGAACCGTGACCGGGAGCTGTGTGAACACAACCGGTTCCGTCATCCATTGTTACGTGGTCGGCAAGAATTACCAGAGAAGTTTTCTCCGGATTAACAGGGTGTTCCAGAACAAGATTTTCAAGCTCTCGCCCCCTGAAAACCAGATCGGGTCTTACAGAACCGTCTATTCCTGAAGCTTCAATAAATGCCTGTGCCCTTCTCTCTGCCACCAGAAAGTGTCTGTCTGCAGTGTCTACCACCACGTAGTTTTCCCCGGGATTCAGCGCAACAGCCATGTTGGCAGGAAGTGTCCACGGTGTTGTTGTCCAGATAACAACCTCAACATCGGCTGGAACTCCCGCAGCAAGCCAGCGGTCCGGATCAACCTGTCTAAACGCAACGTAAACCGAAGGTGATTTATGATCAGCGTATTCAACTTCTGCATCGGCAAGTGCTGTGGTGCACGAAGTACACCAGTGAATAGGACGAAGTCCCTGGTAGATATAGCCGTCTTCAACCAGTTTTCCGAAAGCCTTTACAATACCGGCCTCGTATGTCTTTTTCATTGTGAGATACGGGTTGTCCCACCGGCCGAAAACACCAAGCCGTTTGAACTCTTCACGCTGCACATCAACAAACCCGGAAGCATAGTCCCTGCATCTACTACGAATTTCAGTTAAAGACAGCGAAGATCTTTCCTCTCCCGCATCTGTCATTACCTTGTGTTCAATAGGCATGCCGTGGCAGTCCCACCCTGGAATGTAGGGAGAATAGTAACCCATCATTGTGTGACTCTTCACTATAAAGTCTTTAAGTATCTTGTTAAGAGCAGTTCCAAGGTGAACGTGTCCATTGGCGTAAGGCGGCCCGTCGTGAAGAATAAATGACTCGGAATCCTTTCTGGCGGCAGTTATTCTGCCCTCAATATCCATTTCGCTCCATCTGTCGAGAAGCTCGGGCTCCCTTTTAATCAGCCCGCCCTTCATGGAGAAGCTTGTTCGGGGAAGCTTAATGGTTTCTTTGTAGTTCACTACTCCTCACCTCCTCTGTTTCCTGAATAAGCGTGTTCAGGAAAGAAAAATCAGTTCTGCTCCTGTCTGCGGGTGTTCTGCAGTTTAAAAGAAAAACAACACCGGCTCCGCCGTGAGCTGCTGCAACTGCAAGATCAATACCGCTGGAAACAAGTGCATCACAGGAAAATGCCTTCAACTCTGCTCCGGTACTGAATCTTGTATCGGGAACTTTCATGACAATACCTGATCGAACGGAACCGTCCTGCACCGTCGGCACAATGTACATACCCCTCAGGTTGGGAAACCTGGGGCCGGAAGGATGATTCGGACCAGCCAGAGAGCCGGTACCGAACAGTGCCAGATGATCCCTTACTAAAAGCCACCCGGTTGAGTCCGAAAGGGCATCAGCTCCTATCAGAAAAGTCTTTTCCCCGTTTTCAAGCCCTTTTCTGATACTTTCCACTGAATACTCTTCACAAACAAAAATACCGTCCCGGGAAGAGACAACATCTCCCCAGTCATGGGGTATCACTATATACATCATGCACCTTTCAATTACTCACAGGAGGGGTAATTATGCAAAAGGGGGAGTGCATCTGCAAGACTTGCAGGAAGATGTCTCACAATCTTCTGCAGCATATACAGATAGGAATGGAAGTACAGTCCGTGGGAAAGCCCCTGGGAAAGCAGCTGGCCTGCCGCACACAGACTCTGTCTGCTTGATGTAAAAAGCCAGTGGTAGTACATCTTCTCGCCTCTGAAAATATCTTCCAATTCCACAGCATCGTTCAATGACAGAAGCTCAACCGGACGGGTTTCCCAAGAAAGCACCTGGCCACGGTGAGTCTCATCTCTGAAAGAAGTGCATTCATTTCCGACCCGGATGACACTGAAACTTCCACAGCCTCAGATAATGCAGATTCCGCTTCTCTGTACCTGCCAGCCTGAAGAAGCATGGAACCCTTCTTGAGAAGCCCAAAGGAAAGCTTTCTCTTTTTGCCTCCCTGTCTGGAAAGCTGAAGAGACCGATCTATCATAGAGATGGCAGTATCAACATCATCTCTTAAAAAAGCGATCTGTGATGAAACGGAAAATACAGGTTCGAAAGCCCCGGCAACTTTTTCCAGAACGGTAAATTCAACCATTGTTTCAAAACAGTCTTCCGCGGCATCAGCCTTCCCGAGGTTGATAAATATACGGGCCATGTTACCGTAAGCTATACAGGCCTGCGGAAGGCTGCCTGAAGACACTGAGATCCGTACCTGCTGCATAAGTGTTCGAAGGGCTTCACTCACCTGGAAAAGCATCTGCTGTACCACTCCAATATTGTTCAGAATAACAATCCTCATCCGTCTGGATTCCGGAACCATGGGTAGGATTCCGAGAGCTGAAGAGTATATCTGAAGTGCTTCATTGTGCTTCCGGCTGTTGATAAGAGAATTAGCGTAGAGGTTGTAAATCGAAACAAGTTTGCGCCTGTTACCTGAGAAATAAACCAGCTCTGTCAATCTGCTCAATTCCGTTTTCAGCCGGTTGTGTCTGCCAAGACGGTTCCACGCTTTAAGACAAGTGAAGAGCGCTTTCCTTTCAAGCCAGTTCTCTCCAATATCTCTGGCTTCTCTTCCAGCCAGAATCATGACATTCAGTGAACCTTCAACTATTCCGCGCTTGTGCAGTTGTTCTCCAAGCTCCACGAGACAGGAAACTGAGCGTACAGATGTTCCCGTGCAACAGCGGAGAAGAACCCTTTCCGCCCTGTGGTAATCGCCGGCACTTCTGAATTCCCTGGACTCAACTATTTCCAGGGCAAGCTCTGATGATTCACTCAGTGCAAAGCTGCCAAGCTTCTCCCGAAGCAGAACATCCCCTGAAGTTGTACACAGGGCTCTCAGAACAGAAACTTCAGAATCACACCTGGAGCTTACAGAATTCAAGACCTCAATAGCTTTGAGGTAAAACTCTCCTCTGTACAGATTCAGCGCGGAGAGGAAAAGAAATCTATCGGCCTGCTCTTCAGAAAAAAAAGCTGCTTTCCTGTACATATCTGCCCTGCGGTATTCGCCTGTGGCCATTTCTGCGGAAATCCGATAGTACTCAGATGCCTGGCTGATGAACCCCGACCTGACCAGAAATTCGGCGGCAGTCTGATACGATCGGGAGTTCTTTCCCCTTGTCTGAAGAACCACCCGGACCGCCTTCCAGAGCAGTCGATCCTTCTCTTCTGGAGAAACCTTATTAAACAGGTAGTCCCGAACACCGGTACTGGAAAATCGTGCCGCAATGTGACCACTCCACAAATTTATCCTGCGCCCCACGGCAAAAACCTCTGTGTCCGTAATGTCGGACAACTGAAAAACCTCTTCCGGATGAAACTGCATTCCAATCACAGATGCCAAGCCTGCAAAAACAGCAAGCTCACTGTTATCCGCCAGGAATGAATCCAGCACTGAAAACACATGGCCGGCTACAGCACCGGTATACCTGTACAGACCTGAGTACAGTTTAACAAGACCCTCGTCTCCGTCAGCAGCTGCCAGCACTGTTTCTGGAGACAGATCAAGGTTTTCTTCCTGCAGGTAAAGTCGAACTGCCTCGGGAGACAGCATTCCCGATTCGATAACAGCATCTGCCCCCTCAAGATCTCCACTGTCGCTGCTGAAAACAACAATCGGGGGGGTAGAAGTATCTGCGCCAGGTGAAAGCGTGAATACAGGGCAGTCTTCGCGCCCTGTGTAGTTAACAAAACAGATTACAGTTGGAAGAGACCAGGCAAAAGAGGAAAATATTCTGCTTACAACAGATGCCTCCAGAGGAGCTGCAGTTGCGTTCAGAATGAAGTTCTTAACTTTCTGCTTCACAGAGTGAAGACCGGCAACTACCTCAAGACCGGAAGCTTCAGAGCACAGAGAAATCTCTGTAGAATGAGACCGCCAGCCGGCTTCAAATGCTGTTTCCAGGGTGGGAAAACTGTCTCCTGCAAAGTATGCGGAGAGGCTGTTACGAAGGGAATTATCATCGGTACAGTCCACGGAGAAGACCCGAAGATTCTCAAGAACAGACTCCAGTACATCTATGAACTTCTCTGCTGCGTGTATGTTCCTTACCAGAATCCGTCTGCTGTTTTCGTCAAGCGCTCTGCGGATAGATTCGGCAAGTAACTTCTCACTCATGATACCACGACGGTGTAATTGAGGAAGAAACAATTTTAACTGTTTTTCTTCTTGAACTGTTTCCCGATTTTATCTGCACGCTGGCAGGAGAAACACCGAATTGCTTTGACAGCCAGCGCACAAGCTCTGCATTCGCCCTTCCGTCTACGGGGGGTGCTTTCAGCCTGATCTTGCAGCATCCGTCATCCATTACTGAATGAAATTCAGTTGTGCTGCTGCCAGGTGACACTTTCACCCTGATGTATATTGCTGTCTTCAGTTTTCCCGCCCGGATACTTCAAGAGATACGGCCTCATCCATGAGCATCACTGGAATGTCATCCCTTACTGGAAATGCCACGGCACACTTTCTGCAAATCAATCTCTCACTTCCATCTGTTCTGTACTCCAGCTCACCTTTACACCGTGGACAGACCAGAATTTCAAGAAGTCTCGGGTCAACCATTTCTCCAGTCCTTTCAAATAACGAATTCACCGTTTGTGATAATAGCGGTTTCTGTACCGTTTTCTGCGATACCGGTAACATCAACCTCTTCACTTCCTATCATGAAATCTGTGTGAACAAGAGACTGATTGCATCTGCACTGGCGGAGAGCGTCCTCGTCCATGGTGGTTCCATTCTCTATACAGTCTGTATACCCGTTTCCCAGTGCGATGTGGCAGGAAGCGTTTTCATCAAACAGTATGTTGTGAAATATTCTGCCGGACTGGTATATAGGCGAATCCACACCTACCAGCGCAACTTCACCGAGCATTGAAGCTCCGTCGTCTGTTGCAAGATACTGCTTCAGCACCTCTGCATTTGTCTGCGCACCGGATTCTATTACCCTGCCTTTCTCAAACCTGAACCACGCCCCGTCAACCTGGGCACCGTAAACGGTTACAGGTCGTGTACACTTTACTTTGCCTCTGGTAGCCGTCATGTCCGGTGTGCTGAATACTTCTTCCGTCGGAATATTCGGAAAGAAAACCGTTCCATCGGAAGATGTTGAACTTCCGCCATTGAACAGCCTGTCTGGCAGCATACCCACGGTCAAGTCTGTTCCCGGACCTGTAAACCTGATTTCCAGGAATCTACGGCTGTTGAGAAACTCTGCCCTGCGCTTCAGAAGTGCATCGTGTTCCGCCCATGCAACAACAGGATCTTCTCTGTCCAGACGGAGAACAGGTATCAGAATGTCCCAAATTCTCTTCTCCCAGTCTTCGTCACTGCCCAGCACCTTTGCAGCCCATGCACGAGTTGGGGCAAGACACACATTCCAGGGAATCCTGTTTGAGGATATTGCAGAAAGAAAACCCCTTCTGGCCATAGAGGAAGCTTTTGTAGCCCTGGCCAGCCTTGCGGAATCAGCACCCTCCATGAGATCCGGATCGGCTGGTCCGCGCAGTGCCAGCGAGCGCCATCCCTCCCTCACCACAGAGTCGAACATTGCCGATCTGTTTTCCGGTACATAATCAAGAAAACTGTCAACCGT
>JAGGYZ010000316.1 GCA_021162285.1 Candidatus Fermentibacteraceae bacterium | reverse complement strand
TCAATGCGATTTCAAGCTCATCGGTAATCTCATGAAGTTCAGCAATCATTCCGGAATTGCAGACACACTTCTTACTCGCTTTATGCAGTGCTGCTTGCGCCCGCATCACCAATTCCCACGGCTCATGTTTCATCAGTAGTTCCTTTTCGTCCAAATAAATAATAGGAAAAACCAGAACATCCAGCTAACACCAACTCGCTAAGCAGAGTCAGCAATCTCATAATTGCTGCTGAAATAACAACCGATTGCGAATCAATAACGAAAGAGAGAAGCAGAAAAAGAACTCCCTCCCTGACCCCAATACCACCGGGAGCAAAAAAGGCGGCAATTCCAACAAGACCGGCCATAAAGTACGCACCGGTAACAATGGGATACATTTCAAACCCCATGGGGGAAAATACCCTTAACAGTGTGAATAGAGCAAGCCCGTGCAGCAATCCTGAAAGAATGTAACCAGAAGTTATTGCAACAATTGTCTTAGTTGCAGGAAATACATCGAGAGGCTCTTTGCCTGCAAATCCAATAAGAGCATTAATTGATTTCTTTAAAATAGCGGGGTTAAGTAGAACAATAAACAATACCAGTAGCCCGCCTGGAATCCATCTGGTAAGGATATGATCTGTGACCGGAATGAACATAGTACCGGTTATGATCAAAAGACACGCAGCTAGAAATGTCGCTATGTATTCCGTGATTAAAGCAGCGCCTACTTTCTTACGAGAACTCCCTTCATACGCCTTGATACGAAAAAGAAACAAACCTGCTTTTCCGGGAATATAGCGACCGAGAAGTGAGTAGAAAAAAGCACGGAAGGCAAGAAGAAACGGTGCTTTCAACCGGAATGACGCTGTTAGTATCGTCCAGAAGAAAAACCTGTTCAGGTAGGCCATACTGATAAGACAAAACGACAAAATCAGAGATCCAACCGGTAATCCCGATAAATCTGACTCTGTCAAACCGGATAAAGATCTGTGTGCAAATACTGACACGGCAACGACAACAAGAATTAGAAGAAATGCGCTGATGTACTTGTTTGTCAACACAACATTGAAAATGTTGTTTAGTCTTTCCTTCTTCAACACATCAGAAAACCTCACTACTAATTTCTCCCGCCCACAGGCATTATTTCATTCACAGTCATATCCATTATTTTGCTGTTATGAAATATAGCATTGTAAGCTCTGGATTGCTTCCACCGGAAATGATTTCATAAATATGGGAATAGTGAAATCAATTGCCAGATTGTCTTAATAGGTAAACATCGGAAATCGGCGTTACCAGGTCATATTGCTTCAATGCTTGTTGTTAGCAAATTCCTTGCTGAATCACTTGACTGAAAGTCCTGTGGTAAGTATTGTGTTCCCCGTTACAAGACCAGGTTATCAGAAATTGATATGAACTTCTTTCGGAACCTCAGTACAGCTTTAAAGGAACAGAATATGAATTTAAATCGCTCAGTAGAAAGAATAATCAAGTTTACACTGGATGAGTGCTTACCACCGATTCTACGGGATAACAGATTTTTCATGTGGTTACCGTTCAAAGTTGCTTTCGGCAGTAAGGCTCACTATTTCTTCAATTTTAAAGATCAGGTTTCTTCAATATCAGATGAGTCAATTTCGGATATCTATTCACAGATAAGCTCAGTTCAAATTCAGGAGAACAATACAGATCTGGGAAAATCGATGATCCGGGAAATTGATTCAAACATTTCAGGGGGATCTCTCCTTGATGTTGGATGCGGTAAGGGTGTACTTGCAAAGCAACTAAGTAGGAAGTGCAGTGTCACCGCATGCGACATAGTTATTGATCCAAAAGCAGTAGACAATCTGCCTGAAATCGATTTCAGAGAAGCAGGCATCGAGAATCTTCCATTTGAAGACAATGAATTCGACACAGTAACATGTACTCACACCCTTGAACATATCCGTAATGTATCCAAAGCAGTTAGGGAGCTTAAGAGGGTCGCCGGTAAGCGACTTATTGTTGTTGTGCCTAAGGAAAGACCGTACAGGTATACTTTTAGTTTGCATGTTAACTTTTTTCCGTTCAAGTATCAGCTGCTCCAGTTGTTCCATCAGAATTTCGCCAATTCCACTTGTACAATCAAAGAGATTGATGGATGCTGGTACTACCAGGAAGATCTTTAGTGTGCAGAAAATCCGGGAATCTGGTAGCTTTTGTCACGCGCCTGTAAATATACTGTAGTGCATTAATGGAGCAAGAATTTGGACTTATGTTTTGAAAATACTTTCCATGTAGCGGACTTTCAACTATAATCCTGACTGGCTCAGAAAGGAGGAATTTATGTTCCCGGTGTTATTGCAACTGCTCTGCAGCTTCAGTATTTTCAACTATCCGGACAGCGTCGAGATAACAATAGAAAACCATCTTCAGAATAGAAGCATAGAACGTATCTACTATACTATTCCCCACTCGTATATATTGCACACCGCACAAATCGAAACTGGAATTTATCCGGAATGCTCATCCGTAGTTTCAATACCATTTGGGTACATAAACATGTTCATTTTTGAAACGAATGACGAATCTGTTTATTCCTTGTCAAGTTATCCTGCTTCAACCAATTCAGAAACAATCTCTATTTCTCTTGCCAATAAACAATTCGGTGGCCTTTTTGATAGAATTTACGGTAACTTCCCTATTGGGATCAAGAATTCAACCGATGTTAACATTTTTGACATTAGAATACTGGGAGATTCACTTCCCGAAACCAACATTCTGCGTAACAATGTTCTTCTTCCAGGCGAGCTTCTCAGATTATGGATTGATTCCGGAAAAGCACTTCAGATATCTGCACTTGACAGCGAAAACAACACTTCATCTGTAATAACTACTGTGGCATCTGCTCTTGATACCCTTTATGAACTGACCCCTGATCTATTTTACAGTAACGGTAATGAAATTGGTTACGATGGATCTGAAGGTTCATGGGTTGTAAACTGTATAACGCTGAACGATATAGTAAAAGTTGAAGCGTTTTCTCCTGATGGATATTTTCTTGATGGAATAGACTGTTCTTCTTCACCGCTAACTACTTGGGACAGAATCTATATCAAACACACTGAACCTGTAGGATACGTTGTCTGTACAGATGAAAACGGTAGAACTTATTCTTCTGATACACCTGATAGTACCAGTGGTTCGTTTTTGTTCGGTGATTTAAATCTTGATTTTGGTTTCGAGTTTCCTGAATGAGGAGCATGTATGCTTGACTGGATGAATCCCTTTGCATTCCTTCAGACTATAGTCAGGGTGTTAATTGTCTGGATAGCATTCTATGGTGCTGGATTTCTTGTGGAAAAGTTTACAAAAATAAAAAAACTTCTCCCTCTTCTACCCAGAGAAGTCTCCGGAATTCTGCTTCTTATCCTCCTGGAAATACCGCTATCGATTTTCGGAATAATGAACAGAGTTGTTGTTCCCGTTTTACTTTTTTCCTTTTTCATCGTGGGTCTTCCATTACTGGTACAGAAGGCATTTCGAGCAGACAAACCCAGTAAAGTTACCATAGGACAAGTTATTCTTTTCGCGGCGCTGCTCGCTGTTCTTGTGCTTAATCTCACATACGCGTCCATGCCCAGCCTGACCTTTGATGACCCGCTGATAACGTATGCCGTTCAACCGGACAGGTGGTTGAACAACGGTAAAATATACTGGATTGAAGAAACCACTTTTTCAGGCTTTCCACTAACTTATGAAATGATGTCAGTGTGGCCTGCCTCATTGTCATCAGACAGAATGGACCAGTTGAGCGTTTTGCAGGTTTTTCAAATGACAATGCTGCTGGTAGCTCTGTTCAGGGGAATGCAGATACTCAGAATAAGAAACAAACTCCGGATACCACTAGCCATCATTGTTCTGCTGTGTACAATGCTGTACTACTGGTCTTCCCTCGCTAAAACAGATACAGCTGCCATGCTCTTCAGCACACTGGCTCTTGCTTCGGCTGTTCGGGAGATTCAAAACAGATCCATTAACCAGTACACTTCATGGCTTCTCATGGGGCTTGCCATTGCCACCAAGCAGACAGCAATTCTAGTGTTTATCCCATTTGCTCTGTACAAGGGGCACCAGTTCTTTTGTTCTCCACTGAGGGTTAAATTCTACTCTCTCGTTTTTCTTGCAATGGTACCTGTAGCCTTTGCGGCACGAACAATGATACACACAGGAAGCCCAACTTATCCAGTTAATCAGGTTTTATCCACTGTTAAAAACGAATGGAAGCTTATTCCTATTCCTGAGGAAATTCGTATGTTGAATGATCGTGATTCTGAAATGCATTCAAATATCAACTACTCTGTAGCCAAGCATGTTGGTATCTTTCTGCTGTGTATGGAGGGAATCTTTCTAATACTTCTGGGAGGGATGGGTGTAGCTTTATTCAGCAGATACATGAAACGCAACTTGTTGCTGTTCATTCCTCTTCTGTTTTACTTCTGTATTGCAATCGTTGTTCTATGGCCTCCATGGTGGGGGGCAAAGTACTCCATCCTTATTTATCCCTTTGCAGCATTGCTTGGTGTTGCAGTGATGCAGGAAAAAGAGATGTTCAGTTCGATCTTTCTTTACGCCGTGTGTATTGTTTCCTTTGTGGTACCTGGATTCATCATTGCTCCCAGTCTGGCTTTGTCAGAAGCTTACAGATTCACAGTCGCCAGATCTGTTTTAACAGGCAGCTGGGACAACTCTTCTGGATATCAACATCTTACCTCTACTCCTGAAGGGATGACTTACATGTGGATGAACAGTGCAGCAACTGATGGAGGCAGAATACTCTCAATTCATGAAGAAAAAAGATACTTTTATGACGGGGAAATTTATGTAGGCTGGAGACATCCGGCTACACAGGAATTGTACCTTGACAACACCCTTGAAGAAGAGTGCGCAATCCTCGACGAAATCGGTATAAAGTATGTAACATTTTACAGGAATGATCCGTGTATCGTAGAAATGGAGAACCGGTTGGATATACTTGATCATATTGGCAGAGACGACATCCTCGAACCGGTAATATCTGTTTCAGGTAACTATCTTGTATGCAGGTACAACTCTCCGTCAGAAAGTTCGCAGACCAGGTAAAAAACGAATACACAAAACATCGCAGCACAGCAACAACTCTCCGGTATAGGAACCGTCAGGTGCTTTGGATTAACTGCTGTTGTCACTCACTTGAATCGTGCCAGCTGGGTACACCATTCAAAATGCTTCCATGTGAAGGTGTGTTGGCACATGTAATGTTGAACTCTTCCGAATTAGGAACAGAAATGGTGTAAGCCACTGACGCCGGACATACTACACCATTCATCTCAATCAGTGTCATGCTTACGGTATATGCCATGTGTCCGGCAAAATAGATTGATTCCTGGCTGGCTATAGTACGCATATTGGCACGACATGCACTTCTCCTCGCAGTCTCCGAGATATCGCTGTACTTTGGGATTGCTATTGCGGCAAGTATACCGATTATCACCACTACTATCATCAGCTCAATAAGAGTGAAACCTGTTTTCACGACCTTCCCCTTTCGTAAACTTCACCCAATCCCAATGAAAGCATATAAAGTGCCAAACTGACTTGGCACCATATTTACCATTTACAGCTATATTTATACATTTTGAAAGCGTTTTAAAACCGAAGCTGCAGTTTGCACTTCACATCTGCAGTAACTTCGTATTTAAGAAAGGATATCGGGCACGACATGTTCAATGGAATTACATATTCAACAGGCAGAGAACAGACCAAGTGACAGAAAGCAGGGGCGGCATTTGCCGCCCCCACCTGGATTTCTTTGAACTATAC
>JAGGYZ010000161.1 GCA_021162285.1 Candidatus Fermentibacteraceae bacterium | reverse complement strand
TCCATGTCCCGCTGTGTCAGGCTGCTCTCAGGTTTCCTGGGTGGGCCTCCAAACAGGTCATGGAATTTCGGAGAAGTCATAGTAAGCCCCTGGCAGTAATTGAAATACTTCATATCAAGTCTGAAACTGCCGTCTTCCTTCAAATCCATAATGCTCTCAAGAATTGTCTCTGCATATACAGGCCTGCCGTATGGAGCCAGACCCATAACTTTGTACTCTCCGGAATTCACTCTGAACCCGGTATACGATGTAAAAGCTGTGTAAAGAAGACCCAGACTGTGTGGAAAGTGTATCTCTTTGGTCAGTTCAATACGGTTACCGTGCCCTGTACCCCAGGCTGTGGTAGTCCATTCTCCGACACCATCCATTGTGATGATTGCAGCCTGGTTGAACGGGCTGGGAAAAAAGGCCGAAGCTCCGTGAGACTGGTGGTGTTCAGGAAAGTACACGGGTCCCTGGTAACCTTTCAGCAGTTTCCGAATGCGGTCTTCCATCCACAGCTTTTCTTTCAGCCAGAGTGGCATGGCTTTCAGAAATGACGGGAGCCCTGAAGGGGCAAAGGACAGATATGTCTCCAGAAGACGCTCGAATTTAAGAAACGGCTTGTCGTAGAAGGCAACGCTGCCGATGTCTTCAAGGGAAATCCCTGCTTCCTGAATGCAGTAGCTGACAGCGTTCACCGGAAAACGGTGATCATGCTTCTTTCTTGTAAATCTTTCTTCCTGAGCTGCTGCGACTATTTCGCCATCCATTACGATGCATGCTGCAGAGTCATGGTAGAATGCGGAAATACCAAGGATATAGCTGCCTATGAATGTCCCTCCAGAGCTGTTTGAATTGTCACAGAACAAGAGACGAAAATAACACAGGGCATTCTTCTATGCAACCGAATAAGCACACAAAAAACACGCAAAAACAATTCTATTCGGATGTAAGTACATAGATAACCCCATCTCCCATCACCTCCAGATCAAGAGGATAACCCGGGATATCCAGCGTTCCGTCTATCTGCTTGAGGCTGTAGTTGTAGGAAACAAGCCTGCTGGTATTGTTTTCAGCAAGGTATGTGAGTACATAGGCACACTGCCAGTCCCCGGATATTGCGATACGGAACGGGTCCCCGGAGATGAAACAGATGTGTTTCATGTACGGTGGCGGAGGAAAGACAGGACTCAATACATCAAGAATCCCGACATTGTTGGATCGCACACCCACAAACACAGTGTCCCCTGGAATGGCAACCATTAACACAAATGGATCGTCTTTAACCAATCGTACAACTCTAAGAACCACCGGAGAAAGCACTGAAACCAGGCTTATCCCGTTGGTGGTGGCAACAAGCATGGAATCGGGATTCTGACAGGGAGCCATGTGGTTAATTGAGAAGCAGACAGGAACATTATCACCAGGTCTGTTACCGTCGACCTGCACCTGATATATCCTGCTTGATGGACCGTCTGCGACAAACAGATAGGGTGAATCGACTCCAGTGGCAAGCTTTACCGGTGACTGGCAAACACTGAACTGGTCAACCACCGTACACTCCGGTAAACTGAGTTCAAGAATGTTGCCATAAGAACCAATAATGTATGCAGTTTTCGCAGTTGTGCTGAATACAGCATCAGAATAACCAGCTGGAGATGGCGACCCTATCTGATTCTGGTCTACAAGCTCCATTGTTTCCACATCATACCTGAATATCATACCCTCTGTGGACACCACGAAAACATTCCCGGAATGCAAAAGCAGGGTCCTTGCTCCTTCGATACCGGGAATTGTTTCGATGACAGTAAGATCTTCAGGAGAAATTATATGCAGACCGGCACTCAATGCCATATCGTACTCTGTAAGGTTCGTGCACCCGGCAATTACCGCAAACGACACGAACAGGCAACCACAGAGTAACTGCCCTGCTGTCGTGCGCTTGAACCTCTCCATCCCTGCGCGGCGCTTCTGGAAAGTCGTACTATCCCTGTGCATGCTGAGCGGTCTCCTCTCTGTGTCTGTCAGAATCAGTTTCCTCTGCCGTATCCCTCCAGCATCTCTATGGCGTAGTCCAGCACCGGATCAATACCTGCTGCAAAATCGGCCTGCGTTGCCTCGACAAAAACATCCGGTGGCAAACCGGCACCCTCTATCCTAGCTTGTCGTAGGTAAGAATAGTTCTTTTGACATATCCATATCTGTAGTGATCTGAAACAGAAGCTGAGCCACAGTAAGAAACACTTCCTCCGGTTGTATCTCCAACCAGTACCACATTCGGAAAGTTTATGAAGTTGGCAAGCATGTTCTCTGACCATCCAGCACAGTTTTCTCCCACCAGAACAACAACGCTGCCGGTGTACTGCTGTAAACCTGTAGAACGAACTGCAGGCCGTCTGTCTTCGTACATGTCGTACTCCGGACCGCTTCTTGATCTGTAGATAGCACCGGGCCTGGATTTCTCTGTAAACCTCCCCATGAAACTCAATCCGGAACTTCCGAACAAATTTTCCATAAAACCGAATGGATTCATTCTTACATCGATAATGATTGCAGGCACATCCAGCTCAATACAGCTGGCAACAAAGACATCCAGAGAATCAAGTGCCGCATCGGTGTACCCTGAAGTCGGCAATGTATCCAGAAAGAAGTATGGCAGAACAGACGGATCGCACCAGCCGAATCCCTGCACATAACCGTCTTCCCACCCTGCCCAGCCGTTTGGCTCCAGATAGTGTTCAACAAGAACATCCATATCGTAGTTGGATTCATATTCTACGGAGAAGGGGTAGGTTACTTCAATCGGCATGCCCTCATCATCACATCTGGTAATAGCGATGGCCGGGTCATGAAGCTCTGTCAGCATGTCAGTAATCAGTTCAATCAGCTCACTCTCTGTGCTGCATTCGCCGGCCAGGGGATAGTACTGGTAACCTCTCTCCTGCCAGTCAATATCCTTGTGTGCGAAGTATGGACACTTTTCTTCATACCTTTCGAAAATATTAATAAAGCCATCAGTGAATTCTCTTGGCTCCTCAACAGCCTGCGGGCTGTGCAGACAACCGGCAGACACCAGAAGAAGAACGGTAAGTTGTCTGATTCTCATATCAGTTCTTCCCTTCATTCGAAAATGAACAAACCGGCAGACCATCTGCGGCAAACCCGCGTACTGTAGAATATCTTCTGTTTGATTGTTCTGCAGAACACCTTCTATTTGGTGGTAAGTACATAAACAGCCTCACCTCCAAGCACCTCCAGGTCAAGAGGATACCCTGGAATATCAAGTTCTCTGTCAATATGCCCGGAACTGTAGTTGTAAGAAATAAGTCTGCTTGAGTTAACTCCAGCCATGTATACAAGTAAGTATGCATGCTGCCAGTCATTGGCAACTGCAAGGCAGAGAGGTGTACCAGCGAACCACACCGTTTTCTCGAAGGTAGGCCAAGGCGGTAACCCCGTACCTATTGCATCAAATACTCCAATTGAGTTGCCATTTACACCTATAAATACAGTATCATCGGGCACAGCAACCAGTGCCGAAAAAGGACGACCTCCTGCTAATAGCACACTTCTTAAGTTTGTTGCAGACAATACTGAAACCAGGTTTAAATCTTCTACAGTGGAAACAAGCATTGAATCAGGGTTCTGAAAGGGAGCCATGCAGCGGATTGTGTAGTAAATAGACACATTATCACCTGTTTTGTTGCCGTTAACCTTAACCTGATAGACTCTGTTTGATGGACCATCCGCAACAAACAGGTAGGACGCTCCCGCACCCAGAGCAAGCATTACCGGCGACTGGCACACACTGAACTGGTCAACAAGTACACATTCCGGCAAACTGAGTTCAAGTATTTCACCGTAAGAACCAATGATGTATGCAGTATTTTTTACCGTGCAGAAAACCGCATCGGAATAACCTGCCGCAGACGGTGACCCTATCTGATTCTGGTCTACAAGCTCCATTGTTTCCGAATCGTACCTGTATATCACACCCTCCGTGGACACTACAAAGATATTCCCAGGGTACAGAAGCAGGATTCTTGCTCCTTCGATATCGGGAATTGTTTCGATGACAGTAAAATCTCCGGCGGATATAACATACAGGCCTGCCATGTAAGCCATATCGTACTCGGTAAGATTTGTACATCCGGCAATTACAACAAGTAACCCCAGAAACCAACCGGGGAGTAACAGTTTTGCTACCACGATACAGCCGCCGAAAAAAGGAATTGTCTTGCCGCAGACCATGCCCTTGGATTCTCCATTTCACCGGTTGGATCTCCTGAAGAATAGAACAGAGAGGTGTCGTAAATGTGCAGAATGTTTGTTCTGTCAAACAGATTGAAAACACCGGCCATAACTTTGAGCTCTCCGATCCCGATGTTGAACCCGCGGGAGATCGAAACATCCGTCTGCATGGTGTAGGGTCTCCTTTCCGTGTTTGTCTGAATCAATTCACTCTGCGAAGCAGGCAGGGTGTAGGGTACTCCGCTTCCATACTTCCAGGAAACACTGGCGGACAGGTTTTCGAGAGGATAAATACCTGCGATTTCCGGCCCTTCCGAATCAAAGAAAGAGTATTCAACAGTGGTACCGGCCTGATGAGTCTGGTCCCAGTCAAGGTAGTTGTCGGTCCTGGAGACATAGAACACACCAAACTGAGCGTAGTTATACTGTTCCAGCATGGATGAGTACTTGCCCTTGGCGATAGACAGTGTGTAGAAAATCTGTCCTGACAGGTTACCTCCAGAACTCCTTGAAATACTGGTTTCAAGACCACGGACATTTCCATGGCTGTCATCGTTGGTGAAGATATAGTTTGCACCTTC
>JAGGYZ010000031.1 GCA_021162285.1 Candidatus Fermentibacteraceae bacterium | reverse complement strand
TTTTCGTCGGGGACTCCGAGAGAGTATCGGCAAAGCTGGCGGAACACTGGGAGAGGGCCGGAGAAGAGCCTTCTGCAGTAAAGTGGGCCATCGTTGCCCAGAAACACGCATCACAGAACTACCAGTACGAAGCCGTTCTGAAGTGGGGGAACAAGCTGGACAGCTGGCTGTCTCCCCTTGAAAACGATGCTGATTCACTTGAAAAATTTCTTGGAGTACTGAGAAGAACAGGGCTTGTTCTTCAGTACACACACAGGTGGGAAGAGTTGCATTCTCTGCTGAAAAGGGCACTTCAGGTGGCCAATAACAACAATCTCACAGAATGGATTGCGGAGCTGGAACTTGCAACAGGATCATACTTCACCGCTGTAAGAGAGATTGATGACGCATCAACTCATCTTCATACCTCCCTTGAAATATGTCGCAGCAACAACCTTGAGGAAACACAGAGTGATGTGCTGAGCAGTCTGGGCGTTATTGCAGGAATTCGTCGGGACTTCGCCATGGCTGGAGAGTACTTTCAGCAGGCAAAAGAACTTTGCATTAAATACGCTGACCGAAGAGGTGAGGCAAAAGCACTGGGTAATCTTGGCATACTTCGCAGAAACATGGGAGAAACCGACAAGGCAGCTGCTCTTCTTGAGGAAGTGCTGGTTATTTTCCTGGAAATAGGGGATGTAAGAGGCGAAGCTGTAACTCTTGGAAACCTTGGAAGCATGTACCACGACCGGAAAGATTCAGAGAAAGCTGAAATCTTTTTCAAAAAAGCAATAAAGATATTCCGCAAACTGGGCGACAGAATGCCTGAGGGTATCTTTCTCTGCAACCTTGGCAATTCACTCCGAAACAGGAAACTGTTTGAGAAAGCTGAAGAATCGTACTGTGATGCCCTTGATATTATGGAGGAAATCGGTGACAGGCGAACGGCAGCCTGGATAACCACCAACCGGGGACTTCTCCGTCTTGCAGAAGAGCGATATGAGGATTCACTGAAACTCTACACAGAAGCAGTTGGTGTTTTTACGGAAATAGGAGATACAGAGAACCAGGCAATTTCTCTAGCAGGCAGAGGCTATTTGGAATACCTCTGCGGCAGGACAGAACCGGCCTACGAAGATTACATGAAAGCAATTGAAATTATTACAAAGCTGAAGCTGCCGCACATGGAGTTCAACAACACCTTCATCAAACTGAAAAGCAGACTTTCAGAAGACAGCAGCATCACCGGCACCATCCCATGGCCTGAACACTGGGAACAGACAAACGGATAGGGTCAGATCTCATTCCAGAAAATGAAAACTGTAGTGCCTGTGCTGGTACGGTTCATCCCTACATTGATAAAACACCCGTCTGAAAGTTCGATGATGCCTCCGGTAAGTTTGTATTCCGAAGGATTCCACCACTCCGGCATATCTTCAGGGGAGTACAAAGAAGCAGTGCCCAGCAGAGAATCCGGAGAAATGTAACTGGTGTCAAAGATAGCCTCCGTCTGTGTCTCCTCCGTGAAAAAACACATCCACGCAGCATCATCAATCCCTGAACCGATTATCTTTATTCCGAAAGGTCGGTAAACCATCTGCGTGTTAAGATGCATCACAGCCTCACAGAAGTCCAGCTGCTGCTGTGTGGGATTGTCTGTTTCAGTATCTTCTCCGAAGTCGAGACAACCGGATACTAATGTCATAAACAGTACCAAGGCATACACCGCGGTTTTCACCTACAGCAGGCTCTGTTTTGACGAGTCAAGCCAGCCGGCATCGGACACAATATCGGTTTTGAAAATAACTATGTCTGCGTTCCACGCTCCGTCGGTGAAGTAGACAACCTTGTCTGCTTCGCTTCTTATACCGGTGAAAGCCCATATCTGCGGCTCTGTAGCTTCCCACTGACTGTCTGTTTCGTACACGGCCAGATGGGCTTCACCGCGGATATCGGTAATGTGAACCTTGAGATCGGCATCTGATTCTATGTCTGTTACAAAAAACTTCGGCATATAAATCTCCTTCTGTTGTTAAAACTCCCGGGGCGAAGATACCATCTCTGTGTGCACTGGAAAAGGTGTGCCCTGTCCACTCAGATAGAAGTTTCTCTGTAGTCGCAAATCTGGGTCTCCCCTGACTGTTCTTCATATCCGCTGACAAGGTTGACAGCCATGTGAAACAGATTAAGTTAAACAGTGTGTTTTTGCAGACTGCTTCCCCAATTAAAAGGAGAGTCATGGACCCTCTGCTGTGCGTTGTACTTGCAGCTGTGTTTTTCGCGGCAGGCTGGATTGTCCACTCTTTAAAATCCGGAGACGGAGCCAGCGGCGTTGTCCGCCTGGAAACACAGTTGAAATCGGAGATGGAAAAATCTTCAGAATACAGAAAAACTGCCGAAAAACTTGAGAATGAGCTTGAATCTCTGCGCACAGAGGAGAGGGCTGCGTCACAAAACCTTAGAACGGCTGAGGCAAAACTTGCAGCCGGAGAGAACTACCTTAATGATGTGAAAACCCGGCTGAGGGAGCTTACTGAAAAACTGGAGCAGCGGGAAGCCGATTTCCTGGAGCTGAAGGGAAAGTTCGACCGCCTGGAAACATCTCTGGAAGAAAAGGAACTGCACTTTCGTCAGCAGCTGAAACTACTTCTTGAAAGCAAAGAGGAACTAAAGCTGGAGTTCAAAGAGCTTGCTGCTGAAATCTTTGAAAACAGCGGAAAAAAATTCAAGGAAATAAACAGGGAAAGCATTGTTAATCTTTTGAATCCCGTTGAAAAAGAGATGAAGGGGTTCCGCGAGAGTGTTGAATCATTGTCTAAAAAGGACTCTATCCAGCGTGCTGAACTCAAAACAGAAGTGATAAACCTGCAGAAACTCAATCAGAAAATTACACAAGAGGCACACAACCTCACCACTGCGCTGCAGGGCCAGAAAAAGATGCAGGGAAACTGGGGAGAGATGATCCTGGAGAATGTTCTGGACAGCTCCGGTCTCAGACTCGGCGCAGACTACCGGAGAGAAAAGTCTTTCGCTACAGACGAAGGCCGTCAGCGGCCGGACGCCATCATCTACCTTCCAGGTGGCAGACACATTGTGATCGATGCAAAAACTTCCCTTGCCGCATACACAGAGTTTGTAAATGCAGAAGATCCGGTTCAGGCAAAGGTAGCTCTTTCAAGGCATGCAAAGGCAGTGAGTGACAGAATAAAGGAACTGGCCGAGAGAGACTATTTCAAGATAGATGGGTTGAACACTCCGGAAGTAGTGATCATGTTTATCCCCATTGAGTCAGCCTACGTTGAAGCACTGAAACACGACCCTGATATCTTCCAGAAGGCTCTGCTTAACAATGTACTTGTGGCCACTCCGACCACACTGCTCACCACACTGAACATAGTGAAACAACTGTGGCGTTTTGAGGAACAGACCAAGCACACAAAAGAACTTGCCTCAAGAGCGGAAAAATTCTACGACAAGCTCAGAGTGTTCCTTGAAAGCATGACTGAAATAGGCCATCAGATCGATAAGACCCAGACAATCTACAACAAAGCCGTGGGACAGCTGGTAAGCGGTAAAGGCAACCTGATAAAAAAAGCGGCGGAGTTCAAAGATCTCGGTGTATCTGTGACAAAAACGCTTCCCGCAGACCTGGTTGAGAAGGCCAGTCTTGAGCTTGAATCTGCTGATGGTGAAAGCAGTACCTGATCAGAATACCCACGGTCTGGCCTGTTTTACAATGAGTTCCCCTTCTGAAGTGATTTTGAACTCGATCTCCATGGCAAACAATGGATCATCCCGGTCTATACCGTACACCAGCCTGTAGTGGTTGTGTATCATGGTCAGATAACTTACCAGCTGATCGATCTGCTGCTCTGATAGAACCCTTTCACCACCTGAAATTCTGTTTGATGCACCAAGGTACTGAATTTCTCTGACGGCATGTCCTGTAATGTTCTGTTCTGTAACAACAAACTCTTCCGGGACCGATTCCGCCTGAGGATTTGTAACCATGTCGTCACCGGGCTGAACATTAACATAGACCCCGTTGATAAAGGGGTTGAAGATGTTCCTTGTCACCGCCACACCGTTGGCCAGCTCTTCCCGATAGCTTGGGTGAACAACAACTCCCATGGCCCCGGACATCTGGTCTATCCGGTAAAACTCTCTCTCTTCAAACGCCCTGAAAGTCCACATGCCCGCCCATACCTGCTTGATGGTTTTCGAAATATGGCCCTCGTCGGAATGGTGGGTAAAAGAGCTGTACAATCCTGCCCCATTGAACCCGGGAAGATCTTCGTTGTTGGTACTTGACCGGCACCTGAGAGATGTTCCCGGCTCGAAATTTGAAGCCATTACCGAAAGAGAGTCCATGATCCACGGAGGAACATCCGCATCTCTTATCAAGCTCCTGATATCATGCAGAATCTGCTCTCTGTTTTCAACACTGCAGTTAAACTCATCGGTGGATATCAGAGAATCTATAACAGCATATAGATCGTTGTACTGCATGAAACTGTGATAATAGTAAAAAGGTACCGCATACCCGTCTGGAACACTGAAAGACGGTATACACCAGGTAAGTTCGCCCAGGCTGGCAGCCTTTGCGCCGCAGGCTGAAGAATTCGCAAGCCTGATTTCATCCAGAGGCAGAATTCTCGTTTCTTCAAGATCTGCTGACAAAACGGTAACTGTTACAGGTCTTACCGAATCCAGCCACTCAATAGCCTCAGCGAAGGGTATTTCTTCCACAGAGTATCCCTCAATGGTGGTAGTAAGCCTTACGTAACGCCCCAGAAGTGATCTGTAGTGTTCTGTATCGGTAAAACCCTGCACGTACACATTCGGTGTGCCGTTCTGAACCGCTTTCAGATTGATATGAGACAGCGGTGTCTGCGGGATAGTGGTAATGATACCGGCAACGTGGCCGATGTCGTTGGGTACAGACTCAAATACCGGGATATCACCTGCGGAAAATGCTCCGCGGGAACTGCCATCTCTCAAAACACCACAACAGGTGCCTGTGTTCAGGGCCATATAGTCTAGCCCGCTGTAAAGATCACCTGTCTGTATAACCGGCACACCCTTTTCTGCGAACTGACTAACTTCATCATTGTAAATCCTCACCTGAGATTCACCTGTTGGATGGTAAAGAATCCGGCCTGCAGCAAATGCCATGCCACTACTGATCATACTGACAGCCAGCGCTGCGTCATCTGCATGAACAGGGTCACTGGGCCAGAACTCTACGGTGTACACACCGTTCCTGTGAACCCTGTCGCTGTACCTGTCATGGGCGACCACGCTTCCTGCAAGAATAAGCCTGTTGAAATCTGTGTAAGTCCGAGTGTTGAAATCAATAAGGCTCATATTCCATCCCAGGGCATCATTGAAAAACTTCCAGTGGTACATGAATTCATTTGAATTAATGAAATAAAGCCTGGGGGAATCAGTACGGATGTCTGTTACCAGAAATTTCACTTCTGAAAGCTGCAGAGATGAAACAGCACGGTCTCCTGCTGCCATGAAATTAAACTGGTTTCTGTCTTCTATAACGGAAGAGCCTGCTGAAGGCAGAACCTGTTCCGCAACGGAAACATCTGCCAGACACAGGTAAACCAACCCCGAAACCAGAATAACAACACTGGTAAAGTACCTGATATCCACCCCTTTTCTGTATCTGTTGTACCACCTCAACGGTGAAATATTCCCGCAATCTTTCTGAGGAACAAGACTGTATCCATTGACGCAATCGGTAAATTGGGTTAACATTAAGCGGAAGTTTAACTTACTGGAGATGCATTTGAAGAGAATTGTGGTGCACATGAAGAACGGTGAGATTGCCAAGGGCTACTCAAGCGACTTTTCACCTGATGAGCCTCTGTTTCACCTGGTAAGCATTACCGATCCGTTGTGCATGGAGGAAATCAGGCTGGACAACCTGAAGGCGGTTTTCTTCGTGAAAGACTTCAATGGTGATTTTCTCCACGTGGACACCCACGAGTTCGGCGATGCACCGGAGTCCGGCGCACACATGATGATCTCTTTCTTTGACGGTGAAATTCTGTTCGCAACATCAGAAAACATCGATCACGACGCAGTGGGTTTTTTCATTCACCCTATTGACCCGGAAGCCAACACCGAAAGTGCATTTGTGGTCAACTCATTTATCCACAGTATCGAAATCATAGACTAATACCCCTCTTGATGAACCATGGGAACAAACCTTACGGCAAGATCGCTGTGCAGTTCGATTTCCCCGCCTTTTCTGACCACCCTTACCAGTCTCTGATGAATTGTTCCGACAGGTAGTATCATTCTCCCGTTACCGGTCAACTGCTGTATCAGTGCTTCAGGAATACTCTCAGGAGCACAACTCACCACAATGGCATCAAATGGTGCATGCTCCGGCCACCCGGCATACCCGTCACCTGTTCGTATGTGAACACTTTCACCGAGTAGTTTTCCTGCTTCCACTGCAAGTTGTTCGATAAGTTCCACTGTGAATACTTCAACTCCCATTTCATCCAGAACCGCCGCCACATATCCGGACCCGGCTCCAATCTCAAGAACTTTCTCGCCAGCTGCAAGCTCGAGCTTTTCAAGCATGTAGGCCACGATAAAAGGCTGTGAAATTGTCTGGCCAAAACCAATTGGCAGAGGATAGTCGCCGTAGGGATCGTTCAGGGATTTGAACCTGCCGCCTGCCGAAACAAACAGATGTCTTTCGACCTTTCCCATTGCATCAAGAACCAGTTTATCCTTTATCCCCATCTGCTCCAGAAGACTGATCATGTTCTTTCTAAGTGTAATCGAATCAAATCTGTCCACAGTTTCCTCCGGATACAGTTTTTGTCTTTCAGTAGTATGTTCGAGGACATCGGGTATTTCAAGGGGGTAAATTGAAGCATCTATTGTCGATTGTTCTGCTTATTCTTCCTGTTGTTGTTCTTGCCCATCCTCACATGTTTATCGACACAGAGATGGATGTAAGACTGAATGGCAGTACTCTTTCCGGAATACAGATAACATGGCATTTTGATCCTATGTTTACCGCTGCAATAGCCGGTGATTTTGACAGCAACGGAAATGGCCAGTTTTCGACATCGGAGACTTCAGAGG